>NZ_CAMHRZ010000056.1 GCF_946187255.1 uncultured Ruminococcus sp. | reverse complement strand
CTTTGGAGTGATCAGTGATATTCCTTTTCTTTGTCCTTGACCAGAAATAGTCATACTATCTTTTTTTATATAAAATTGACCGTTATCAGCTACTCCGGGTTCAACTCCGGGTTGAGACTTGCCACCAAATAAAAAAGAAACGTAAAAACCTTCTTCACCACGTTCGTTTAAAACATCAAAAAATGAGCTTTCCGCAAACGATTTGACATTAGTATCCTTCACCAACTGATAAACCGAAAATCCCTCCGCATAGAAGTATATCCTGCCGTCCTCTGCGGTGAAATCCATTATCTGTTCGCGCTCGCCGTCGTCGCGGATATGCCACAGCTGCAAGCCCTCTGTTTCGGTGATGACGGGGGCGGCTATCTCTACCCTTATGGGGTTCTCCTCGTCGGGCTGGAATTCGCCCTCGCCGCTTGTTATGGTGATGTCGTATGCGGCTATGCCCTCAAAGTCCTCCGATACATCCACTGCGCTCGCTTCCGCATCTTCGGGCATCATGCCCTCCAGCGTGATGAGAGTATCGCTGTTCTCCTCATCGGGAGAGACTTCCAGCGTCTGCATAACAAGCCCGCTGTCCTCTGTGACTGTCTCCGTGTTGGTGGTGATCTCCTCCGAAAACACCCGCAAAGGCGCAGTCGGCAGTGTATTTGTAACAGCCATGACTGCCGCCGCCATGAAGCTGAATATTCGCTTTTTGAAACTCTTTAACATTACGTTCCTCAGCCTTTCATAATGTTATCGTCTTCCTGTCAGAACTCATCCTGTGCATCCTCAGCCGTCAGCCCGTCGGGATAATTGCCCGATGGTACGGCTTCTGCCTGTATGGTTATGGTGTAGCCCTGATCGAACACACCAAGATAGTCCTTTTTGTAAATGGGTACCTCTATCATGTCGAAAAGTTCGGAAGTCGCTTCTCCCGGACTTACGATCTTCATTTTTCCGTCTGCATCGCCGTCGGTGTAGTAGAAATAGTACACCCGTGAAGTATCCGTATTTTCGGCATCGCCCGCATACATAACATATCTGTCACTGCTGCTGCCAATGCCCGTCCATTCGGAGATATCCTTGTTCTCCCTGTCGCTCCATGTGAACAGGTCTCTTTTGTTATCTCCGCTGCCTATCTTTATCGCATAAAGTATGCTGTTCAGCCGCCTGTTGAGACGCGCTGTCAGCTGCGCATCCGTAAGGTCGGTACTCTTCTCAGAGCCCGTATTGTCGTTGTAATTCTGCTTGTATGTCTCGTTCAGCGTAACGCCGTCGTTCTCTTTCCTGCATACAAAAGGTTCCGCCTTCACCGTCATTTTCAGCCTGATATACTCATCCACCTGACCGTCATTGACAGCGTAGGGGTTCTTCGGTATGCTCATGCCCGGCTGTGAAGCCTGCGACATCTTCTGACCCTTGCTGTCCCACAGGGGCTCGTAAAGTATCACCGACCCGCCCTTGCCGCTGAACCTGTTGGTAACGGTGTCCGCGCTGTGAAAGTAGGAGAATATCCCCGAAAGCATTACGACGTACACTATGAACACCGATGCCAGCATTGTGAACTTCTGTCTGGGCTTCTGCGATGCTATCTTTTTCAGCACGTCCCTTACTTTCATGCGGATACCTCCTTTCATAAATTATTTTCTTTATCGCTGTCCTTGTTATTGTTCCTGTAAAATATACCCGCCGCCGCTATCATTATCACAGCCGCCGCCAGCACTGCCTTGCCCTTTATTGTGTGGAAAAACGCCAGCGCCGCGCCGATGTGCGGGAGCTCGAAAAAAGTCCTGCCGATGTAATTATCCGCTGTTACGGGTTTGGGGTCTTCTGCGTCGTTCTCATCTCCGCGAGTGTATATGCCATTCTCCGCCGACCTCACCGCGCGGTGAGTGACAAGCGTGTCCTCATCCACCCGAAAGGCTATCACATCGCCTATATCCACCTTTTCAAAGTTATAGTGAGTATCCACGAAGCACACGCACCCCACAGGGAGAAGATCGCCCATCGAGCCCGACTTAACATGATAGAACCGTATGCCCCGAAGGTACATCGCCGCCAGTATCACCGCCGTCACGATCATCACCGTTGAGACGACCTCATATATCCTGTTGAAAACTATCCTGCCGCTGATCTTTGCCATTGTGCTATTCTATGACCCCCACCAGCACGCCTCTCGCTTCCCAGTACTCATAGGTACAGGTGGAAAGCAGCAGCAGGTGCGGGTCATCCTTATCCTTTAATTCTTCACAGCTTATCTGTGCTGTATAATTTGCATCTTTATAAATGCTGTCGATATACCTGTCACGTTCCTTTTCTTCCGTGACGATACTGTATTCGGGAGCCGTACTTGGTATGGTCATATACGCGAAAAAGCGCACATCGTGCATACCGTCCGCAGTCAGCAGCGTTCCCGTAGGGTACTTCTCCATAAAGGTTCTGTCCTTATACTTTGCAATATCCGCAAACATGGCGGCATTTCCCTTGATGTGATGGGCGTAGACTATCGAGTTTAAGCCACTGAAAAGGCTTTTGCACCTGCTGTCAAGGAAAGGGCATCCAAGCCCGTAATTCTCCTGTTTATCGAAGCCCCTTTGCAGGTAGAAGCCGTTGTCCTCCGCCTGTACTATGGGATAATCGATGTTCGTGCCCTCAATGGTCAGCCAGCCGACGGTATCATCATTCTCGGCTTTGAGTTCTGCCAGCGGGTCGGGAAGATCTTCTTCCGCCTGAATTTCCGCATCGGGTGTACTGTCCGCATTCGTTTGGGCGACATTCTCCGTATGGGGTCTTATCCTTGCGAATAACTCCCGCTGATGCCTGTCCGCATCCGTTATCTGCCTGTTGGGGAGATAAGCATCGGTGTAATAACGCCATCCGCAGTACGCGAAAGCGCATCCCAGCACCGCCGCCAGCGCCCACATCACAGCCTTTTTCACTTTTTCCTGTCCTTCCTCTTTATCATCACCAGAAGTACCCCTATCATCACGCCGATGACCCCCATACTGATGAGCCACACTCTGCCGTCTTTCATAAGGATACCCGTATAGGGCGGGAAGAAGCCGTCGGAGGAGTTGGTGCCGTTGCCCGAACCGCCGCCCCCGTTGTAAGTGCCGTCATTGTTTTCCGAGGTGGTGCCCTCCTGATCGTCGGAGGAAGTATCGGGAGGAGTTCTCGCATCGTTGCTGTCATCTTCGGTCTCGGGTTCGTCTATCTGCGCGTAGAATATCCACTTGAACTCTATCTCGCCCTCAACATAGCCCTCACCGTCGGGTCCCACCAGTGTATGGATGCCGTCCTTATCCACCAGTTTCCAGCCGTTGTCAACGTTTTTCAGCACATCCAGGTCGTTCCACACTATCTCACAGCGAAGGGTGTGGGTCTCTCCCGGTGAGTAGTAACCGCAGTCGAAATGCTGTGTTGTCAGGTCGATATTTCCCTTGCCGTTGACATCGCCGCTGTATATCTCATCACCATCCAGATAAAAGCGGCAGGTACAGCCCTTTTCGAGATCGATCTCACCCGCCTTGTAAAGCGGCTCCACATAGAAATAAATATGATAGGTCGCATCCTCACGCAGGTTCATCAGCTGGATATTTTTGGTATAAGTCCTGCCATAATCCATATCCTCAACGTGGAAGAAATACTCACCCGTTTCGGAATTCACGGCATTGCCCTCATCATCGAGAGCCGCCAGCCGCTCCGGAAGCCCCTTCACCGCACCCGACGGCAAAGCGGTCTCCGCAAAGGCTGAAAAGCCAATGCAGTTAAAAAAGATAAGGAGGCTGCCCAGCAGTGATACAGCGATACGCTTTGTGTTCAATTTTGGGTGCCTCCTTTCTTAGTCAATTATCAGTGTTGTGGTTTATTTGGGTCAGCTCCAAGCTATGTCAGCGAGTTCGTCAGCTTTAACAACTTCTGCTGTACCAGCTGCAACTATATTATCAGTTGTTGCCCACTTTGCGGTGATAGGCTCAGTTGTTTCCTGACCTGCTTCATTAACAGTGACCTGAACAGATTCAAGCTTAACATTGAGGTCAAAGTCAAATGCGAGGAATGCGTACTGTGAAGTGGTGTCAGCCATCTTTACGCTGTCAACCAGCTTTGTGGTGGTGTCGCCTGCTTCAACATCATCGTTGTAATAGAATGTTGTGGTCTTGCCATCAGCAGTCTTAGCAGTCCATGTCTGACCGGTCGTACCGATGTTTGCAAGGTTAATGTCAATAGCAATATCATCAAGTGATTCGTTTGCATCAGCAGTTGATGCATCATCACCTACTTTTCCATCTGCGCCGGGATATGTTGCTGTCAGCTTAGGCGTTGCAGAATCATAAGTCCAAGTCAGGTCACTATTAGTTATAACAGTTTCCTTTGCTGTATACAGATTAACATCACCAACGGTAACACTTGCTACTTCACCGGCGGGAACAGTTGTAGTTTCTGTGATCAAGGCGGCGGGAAGTGTATAATTGGAATTGCCGTTCGTATCATTTTCAAGAGCCAGATAAACATCACGGTTTAATGCCTCACCAAATCTTGTTGCGGTAGAAGCACTCGGAACAAAGTAATAGCCGCTATACTCGTATGTATCAGTACCGTCAGCTAAAACAACATTTCTTCTGAAAATATAAAGACCCTCAGTGATCGGCTTGAATGTCGAAGAATCAATAGCACAATTTGCTTCAACGTTAAGTACATTAGTTGCTCCGCTTGTATCATTCTTAGAATAAATATCTGCACCCTTAGCAACGACTTTGTTCTGACCGTCTTTATCAACTATATTTGTTTGCTGTTCAGCGGTATATTTCCATTCTGCACCGGTAGGAGCATAAACAAGATAACCGCCAGCCTGAACAGCTTGAACCTCAGTAAATGCAGCAGGCTCATTAGTTTCTTCATCACCCGCTGTTCCATTAATTGCAGGATTCTTATTCTTATTGAGTGCATCTAATTCAAGATAGTAATTCTTATTTGAATCACTGAAATTAAGATTGAGGTTGGTGTATTTAGCATCTGTAACAACATCGAAAAGTTTGCCGGTAGGAGTGGTCTTAGGTGCAGCAGTAGCTGAAGCGACCTTTTTTACTACACTCATCTCGCCTTCGAGCCACATTCTTACAAACGCATCAACATTACCCGTATTAACAGCGGAAACGTCCTTGTTGATGGTCTGACCGGGGATCCATTCCTCGGGGGGCTGGAAATCTTCGGCAATGGTAACGTTATAGTTTGCGGATGCGCTCAGACGGTTGGTAACTTCGTCCTTAGACGTGAACCACGCAAATGTCGAGCCTGCTACGATGAGTCCTGCGCATATAATGGATGCTATAAGCACGCGCTTGTCTCTTGCGGACTTTTTCTTCTTGGTATTCGTCATTAGTTTTTCTTCCTTTCATATTTTATTTTCCGAAATATCATCACAACGCTCTATTCGGCTGTTTTGGGCGCTTTAACGGCGGTTTCCTCACCGATAAGCTCCTCAGCTCCATCGTGCGGTGCAAGATATATCCCAAGCAGTTTGAAGAACACGAGTATAAGCACTATCAGCGGTATCAGCAGGAACCATCTCAGCTGAACGAAACGCACAGCAAAGCCGACCTTTGGTATGCCTGCCTTTACAACGCCTATAACGCGCTCTTCGTCAATGAGGAACGAGTCCTCACTGTCATTCGCATCACCCTTCGTCCTGAAACAGGTGACTCCCGTACCCTCATAATCCGTGATCTTCTCGGTCACACGGTGAGTAAGGTACGCTCCGCCATCCTGCGATGGGTTGAAGGTGATGACATCCCCGACATTGATATTGTCGGCGTTCTCGATCTTAACGAACACCATGTCACCCACACCGTAAGCAGGCTCCATCGAGGGAGTCAGTATGGTATAGTAACGGTATCCGAAAAGCGACTTGTCAGGGCTGTTCGACGCTGCGAACAGCAGTGCGGCTATGATTATCCCCGCCGCCAGCAGATAAATGAATATTGATCTTGCCGCCGATAGTATACGATAGCCTTTATCTGAACCCTGTGTGGGCTCACTTGCCATTGATTTTCCCACAGTTCACCAACACTCCTTTCTCCGCTGTCTTGTATGGGTGCGGGACGGGCTGTCCCTCCCCCCGATCTCATGTTTTCGAGTTTTCATGATTCTCACCACTCATTCCTTCCAACTTTATACATTTTATATAATGCTTTATAGTTTTCTTTACCGCAATGCACATACAGATTTTTCCAAATTGTGACTTTCGCATGTGCTTTACATTAAAGTTATCGTAAGTAAATTTCAGAATATTTAAATATTTTGATAAGTTAAATGTTATACATAATCTATTTACCCAAAGTTAATTATATCACACTGCTATGATAAAGTCAAGAGCCCGATAATTTATTCACGGCATTTACATATATTGGAATTAAGACTGAAAACCTGCGTAAAACCGACATTTTCAAGCCCATACTTCCCCACCGAACGCAAAAAATGATATAAAAAAATCGGCTTTTTACAGCCGAAAAGATGACCTGTCATGCAGCAGCATCTTTTAAGAACACAAAAAGCGCCGCCGATGAAGCATCGACAGCGCTTAATTATACGCTTATATTATCAGTTATTACTTAACGATAGCCAGCAGAACGCCCGCAGCAACGGCAGAACCGATAACGCCTGCAACGTTCGGACCCATTGCGTGCATCAGCAGATAGTTGGTAGGAACTTCCTCCTGACCTACCTTCTGAGAGATACGCGCAGCCATAGGTACGGCAGAAACGCCCGCAGAACCGATCAGAGGATTGATCTTTCCGCCGGAGATGATGTACATCAGCTTGCCCAGCAAGATACCGCAAGCGGTACCCAGCGAGAACGCAACAACGCCCAGCAGCATTACCTTGCCGAAGTCAATGGAGATGACCTTATCAGCCTGTGTGGTGGCACCAACGGTAACACCCAGGAAGATGGTGATTATGTTCATAAGCTCGTTCTGTGCAGTCTTAACCAGACGATCGCAGCAGCCGCTCTCTTTCAGCAGGTTGCCGAACATCAGCATACCAACCAGCGGTGCAGCGGAGGGGATCATCAGTGCGATGATAAGTGTTACCAGTACGGGGAATATGAGCTTTTCAAGTCTCGAAACAGGTCTCAGCTGACCCATAACTACAGAGCGCTCCTTCTTTGTGGTGAGAGCCCTCATTATAGGCGGCTGTATGATAGGCACCAGCGCCATGTAGGTATACGCCGCAAGTGCGATGGTACCAACGGAGTTGGAGCTGTTGGTGGTCAGCAGCTGTGACGAAACGTAGATGGACGTAGGACCGTCCGCACCGCCGATGATGGCGATGGAAGCGCAGTCAGCGGCACTCATGTTGAGTATCGCAGCGCCTACGAAAGTGAAGAAGATACCGCCCTGTGCGGCAGCACCCAGCAGGAAGCTTCTGGGAGAAGCTATCAGAGGACCGAAGTCGGTCATGGCACCAATGCCCAGGAATATCAGCGGGGGATAGATCTGCAGCTTAACGCCCATATACAGTATATCCAATAGTCCGCCATGTTCGAGTATCCGTTGATAGTCTATGTAGTGGGAATTGACTGTGCCTGCATCCTCCTGGAAGTCCTCAACGTAGTTCCAGTATTCGGGATGATACATCTCAGCACCGGGCAGGTTCGTCAGCAGCATACCGAAGGATATGGGCACCAGCAGCAGCGGCTCAAAGCCTTTGCCTATCGCCAGATACATGAATACGAATGATATGAGTATCATTATTATGTTCTTCCAGCCGCCGTCAGCGAAAAAGCCCGCAAATCCCGACTCCTGCGCCAGCTGTGTAAGGGTATCCAAAAACGATTGAATTATAGCCATTTTATCAGATCACTTTCCTTTCCAAAGCTAAAACGGGCGGGTATTGTCCATAATGCCCGCGGCAGACCACGCCGACCTTCTCGGCTTTGCAGCCTTTACACCTTTGAGCACCGGCTTTTTGCCGCTGCCCGCGTACATGGCGGAAAGCGCACCCATGATAGCCGCAACTACCTCCTCCTCGATACCGTCCTCCACAACGGGAGCGGCAGCAGGTGCGGGAGCAGCCTTAGGCTCATCCTTCTTCTGTGCAGCCTTCGCAGCAGCCTCAGCTTCCGCCTTTGCTTTCGCCTTAGCCTCAGCGCTCTTGTTGATAGCCTCGAATATCTTGCCGTACAGTGTAACAAGTATGATCAGTATGATCAGACCCATGAACACCACGGAGATACCCGTGATGACCACCGACGCGATAGTCTCGCCGCCGAGATCGGTCTGATCGGGCGGGATATTGCTGGAAAGCAGCTGAGCAAACATTGATTGTAAATCACTCATATAAAAACTCCTCCAAGATCAAATTCAGCATACGAATTAATTATACACCACTCTGAAAAAAATTACAAGACCTTTCGGGCATTTTTTTATTTTTTTTAATAATTAGCACTGATAATTGATGCCTTTTTTCTGAAACGCCGATTTTAAGGCAAAAAACGTCTGTTGCCTGCATTTAACAAATCAGTCGGGATGAGAATATCCTGACCAAATATTGCGCAAAAGAATAAATGTTTGGATTATTATTTGTATAAAAACAAAAAACCCCGAACGTCGTCGGGGCTTTCTGCGAAGTATAGAAGTATATATGAAGAAAAAATATGAGGATCTCGATCTGTACTCCAGCGGGATCTACCTGCTTTCCTCCGCCCAGCCACAGCTTTTGACTATGGCTGAGACGAAAGAAGAGGTGGAGAAATTGGAGAAAAAAATATATGAAAAAAAGTTATTGTTGCGATAATTAATGCTTGTATGGATAATTCTACTTTCGTTGGTAATATAATACATCCCTTTTATGATAGCTGTGTGAAAATCAAACAAAATATATGCGAAAATGGTCTGTATTTCAAGTAACAAAAAGCATAAAATGCTCTTTACAAACATTGGAATATTTGGTATAATATATAAAGACAACGCAGGATAAGCACGAAAAATACGAAAATCCTGCCGAAAATTAAGGAGCTCGTTTCTTATGGACGTTTTTGACGAAAAGACACGCGAAAAAGCGTTAAGCCATTTCAGGACCATCACCCGCCACAGGCATGAGGTGATGAAGAACTGTTTCAGGGCAGGCATACCCATGCAGGGGCTGCTGCACGATCTTTCAAAGTATTCCCGCGAGGAATTCACCTGCGGTGTTAAATATTTCCAGGGCACAAGGTCGCCGCACGAGGGCGAGAGGGATGCCTACGGCTTCTCATACGCCTGGATGCACCACAAAGGGCGCAACAAGCATCATTTTGAGTACTGGACGGACTACGACCCGGTATCAAGGGTGATGAGCCCCGTAAAAATGCCCCTGAGATATGTCAAGGAGATGTTCTGTGACAGGGTGGCTGCCAGCAAGATATATATGAAAGACAAGTACGACGACGGTTCGGCGCTGGCTTATTTCATGAAGGGCAAAGGCACCCGTATGATACACCCCGAGACCTCCGCACTGCTGGAAAAACTGCTGGTGATGCTGAAAGAAAAGGGTGAGCGCAAAACTTTTGCATACATAAGAAGGCTGAAAGAGTACTGACAAAGGAGGTGGCAGAATGAGCGGACGGCACAAAGTCATTGCGATAGTGTGTGCGAGCATACACGATCCGGGCACGCAGAATACTGTGATGTCGCTGGTGGATGAAGCCGGAAAACGCGGCATCAGAACTCTTGTCATCTCGAATTTCACATACTACAACCATGATTACTCCCCCGCCGAGATGAATATCTTCAAAATGATATCTTCCCCCGTCATCGACGGTCTTATACTCCTGCCCGAGACCATAAAGGATATGGGTCTCTGGGAGAGGGTGCTTGCGTATGCAAAGGCGACAGGTCTGCCCTTTGTGTGCGTTGACAGGGATGTTCCCGACTGTTTCAGCGTAGTTTTCGACTACGGCAACGCCTTTGAACAGGTGGCAAGGCACATGGTGGAGGTCCACAAGCCCGCAAGGATAAACTTTATCGGCGGCATCGAGAACAACAGCTTCTCCGATGAGAGAGCGGCAGGGAGTTCGACCCCGAGCGCTTCGGCTACGGTCAGTTCTGGGAAAATCCCACACCGGAAGTGCCGGACAGATTCTACAACAGCGGTATCGAGCCCCCGGATTGTATAATATGCGTCAACGACACCGAAGCCATGACCACTTTCCAGTACCTCAAAAACAAAGGCATAAATGTTCCGAATGACGTTATCATCAGCGGCTTTGACGGCATCGAGGAAGAAAAGTACATGGTGCCGAGACTTACCACCGCCGCCTGTGACAACAAGGAGATGAGCCGCACCTCCTTTGAGATGCTGGAACAGCTGATGCGCGGCGAAAAGCCCGCAGACCGCGTAAGTACGATACACTATACCCTGCGTATATCACAGTCCTGCGGGTGCAAGCCTGTGGTCGAGGGTGACAAGACAGACAAGCTGATGGAGCTCAATCTTTCAAAGAAGAACGGCGAAAGGCACGAGCGCAGGATGTTCGAGTTCTGCGGACACACGGACAAGCTGGGAAGCTACAGGCAGTTCGCGCAGCTGATACCCGAATACTGCGAGTGCCCCTCATGGTGCTGTATCGATCCCCTTTTCCTGGATGACGAAGCCGCAGAAGTGGAGATCCCAGCCGAAAAAAGCGCCCGCATGAAACTGCTTATGCACTGTGCCAACACGGGCGATGTGCAGAGCGAGGATACTTATGTGTTCGATGTGGATTTCGACAGAGAGACCATACTCCCCGATATCGACGGCGTGCTGGACAAGTATGACTCACTGCTGATATGTCCGCTCAGCTATCAGGGAGGAAGTATGGGCTATTTTGCCGCTGATATGTGCAATGCGGGGTTCAACTTCCTGTTCACTCAGAGGACGATAAGCAATACAGTTCAGATATTTGAAACGCTGAAGACCAAGATACGCCTGCAAAAAGCCTATGCAAAGGTGGCTGATATGCACGCACGCGACCCTATGACGGGGATATACAACCGCAGGGGCTTCTATATGCGCATGGCTGAACTGACGGAGAAGGGCAGGACGGATTTTGTGCTTTTCTCCGCAGACCTGGACAGACTGAAATACATAAACGACACCTTCGGACATTACACGGGTGACAAAGCCATCATCGCGGCAGCGGAAGCCATCAGCTGTGCGGCGGGCAAAAAATCGGTATGCGCCAGGTTCGGCGGCGATGAGTTCATCGTGGTGATACCCGCAGAGGACGGCGCAGACCCCGCAGCGGATTATATCAGACGGGTGTCGGAGGCAGTGGAAGAATTCAACAGACGCGGAAAAGAGCCCTTTGAGCTGAGCATAAGCATAGGCGAAGCCAGCCTTAAAGTCACCGACCGCGAGAATATCGACCTTGCCATGAAGACCGCAGACGAAAAAATGTACGAGTGCAAGAGGAGACATCACGCACAGCGGGGTTAAACTCTGCTGCGATACACAGCGGGGCTGAACTCCGCTCCGATACACGGCGGGAATATGATAACATTTACAGCGTCCTTTTATGACAGATACCCATATAGAAGTTTTGCCCCGAAGCATTTCAAATCGCTTCGGGGCATTGTATTAATTATCCTGCTCAGATAAATCAGAATTTATCTGAATCCATAAAGACCTTTGAGCCTGTTGCTCCAGTTTGTCCTTGATACTTTCCATTGTATGGATCAAGTGCATGATCGTCCATTTCTGCAAATACTAACTGTCCTACCCTACGTCCGCACTTAAGCTCGATAGCACATCTGTTAGCATTATATAATTCTAATGTTATCTCACCTTTGAAGCCGGGATCGACCCACCCTGCATTCTGAATAAACAACCCCATTCGACCAAGAGAACTTCTGCCTTCAACGAATGCCGTTAGATTATCAGGCAATTCAAAATACTCCATCGTTGTTGCCAAAACGAATTGCCCGGGTAAAATCAAGTAAGTATCGGTTTTAATGGTCTTATAGCTTATCTTATTGTCCAAGGTAATTATTCCTGAAGGAGTGTCATCAACAACACTGAATGTATCGCCTAACCGTATATCAACACTTGCGGGTTGTATTTGTTCTTTTATAAGCGGTTTGATCACCAAAGAGTTTTCATCAAGCATTTTTATGATCGTTTTATCGGATAATATCATTTTTATTGCTCCTCTCGATGCAGATCCAATTTGTATTCGCATTCATTATAACACAGTATTACCGCCATGTCAAATATCTGCATCGCATATACGGGGCGCTGTTTTTGCAACTTCCCGCACTGTCATGCATATAATAAAAAAGACACACCAAAAGGTGTGTCGTACTCGCAGATATGTGTCACCCGAAAGGGTGTTGCACCCGAAATGGTGCCGCAGACTTACAGATCAACATGATTGTAGATCACGCCCATAGGGGTTATATCGAACCAGGCGTAACAGGCTGGCTTGCCGTCACGGGGCTGTCCCGCACTGCCGGGATTGAGTATCATCATCGTGCCGCGCTGCTCGTAAAAACGCTTGTGGGTGTGACCGAACAAAGCAAACTGGCAGTCCAGTTCCTTTGCCTTTTCGTAGATATTCTCCACCGAGAAATTAACGCCCCATTTGTCACCGTGTGCCAGGAACATACGCTTGCCGTCGGGCAGGACGTACACCATGCTCTCGGGCAGCTTTTTGTCAAAATCACAGTTGCCCTTGACGCATATCATATTATTATCAAGATAATGTGCTTTCAGCTTACGGAACTCGGACAGACCATCGCCAAGAAACACGAACAGATCTGCATCGCCGTTGCGCTTTATTATTTTATGCATCGCAGCGTAGTTGCCGTGCGTGTCTGAAAATACGACGATCCTCATGATCTGTCCCCCCCGAAGTTCACTTGGTATATTATAGCACATTTCCGAAAAAAAATCAAGAGATACGATGAAAGTATGGCAAAATTCACAAATTATTTAGGGAGTACACATTTATGAAAGAAAACCACGAGCTCCAAAAGAGTATGAAACCGCTGCTTGACGAAGCGGCAAAAAGGTTAGGCACCACCCCCGAAGACCTGAAACAAAGGCTGAACAGCGGAGATATTCAAGGCATTATGAACAATATGCCCAAACAGCAGCAGTCGGCACTGGCAAAGACCCTCTCCGACAAGGCTGCCTGTGAAAAGCTGCTGAATTCACCGCAGGCGCAGGCTCTCATAAAGAAACTGTCCCAAAAATAGGATAGCACAACACAAAAGGGGAAGAAAATGGACGATATCATGAACAAGCTGCAGGATATCCTGAACGACGGCGAAAGCATGAAGCAGATACGCGAGCTGGCGGATATGCTTGGGGTAAATACCGAAAACGCCGCCGATACTCTGCCCGCCGCACCCGCACAGCCCTCCGTTGACCCGACAGCACTGCTGAAACTCGGGCAGGTATTGCAGAGCGCATCCCGTGAGGACGACAATATCCGCCTGCTGACCGCCCTGAGACCTCTGCTGAAAGAGGAGAGCCGCATAAAGCTGGACAGAGTGATAAAGATATACCGTCTTGTCAACCTGTATCCCGCACTAAAGGAGAGCGGGCTGGGAGGAGGAGAGCTGCTTGGAATATTCTGACAGCCGCTTCGGAAAAATGCAGGAGGATGCAGTGCGGCGTGTGATGGAGATGCAGCAGCGCTCCCGCAATGCGGCGCAGCAGGATATACCCGAACCCCGAAAGCCCGCAGACAACACACTTGCAGGGCTTTTCGGCGGGATGGACATAGACGAAGAAAAGATACTCATCGCCCTGCTGATATACATTTTATACAAACAGGGCGCAGACATAAAACTGCTGGTGGGGCTGGCTTATTTGCTTATATAGCTTATTTTAACCCAAATTATTTAAATGGGGGCACAGCCCCCATACCCCCAAAAAGCTCGTCTGCGCTCCCAGCAAACTTGAAAACTTTTGCTTGCTTCGCCGCACAAAAGTTCCCAAGGGTCGGCAGACGAGCTTTTTTGGCTGGTTTTATCTTGCTTTGTTTGGGGCGATTTGCCATACTACCCTAAGAACAGCAAACTCGCGCCCCTCGCCATAATTATGAATTATGAATTATGAATTATGAATTAAAAAAGCGGGCAGAGAGCAAAATCTCCGCCCGTTGTTATCATAGTTTACCTGTAGTCGCCCCAGAAGAACAATGCCAGCGTACCGGGACCCGAATGGGCACCGATGACGGGACCTGTGTATGCGATGACTACTTCGGTGTCCTCACCGAATATCTCTTTCATCATTTTTGCCGCATAGTTTGCGTCTTCTATGCAGTCGCCGTGACTGATGGTAACGATATTGTTAAGACAGCTGCCCTTGCGGTCGCGTATCATCTGACCCAGTTTGTTTATCGACTGCTTTCTTCCGCGAACCTTGTCCTGCGGTATCAGGTGTCCGTCATTGTCCACTGTTAAAGTGGGCTTTATTCCCAGCACCGTTCCCGCAATGGCGGAAGCCCTTGAAACTCTGCCGCCGCGGAACAGATATTTGAGATCGTCAACGGTGAATACATGGCAGATATGGAAGCGGTTGACCTCCAGCCAGCTGCGCAGTTCATCAAGTGACTTGCCTTCGCGCTTTTTCTGCTCCGCATATATCAGCAGCAGACCCTCACCCGAAGACGCACTGAGGGAGTCCACGATCTCTATCCTCGCATCGGGATACTTTTCCATCAGATTGTTCTTTGCTATCAGCGCACTGTTGTATGTGCCGCTGAGACCCGAAGAAAAAGCAAGATACAGTATGTCATTGCCCTTCTTTATCTCCTCCTCGAAAGCATCCTCACAAACGCCTACAGATATCTGAGAGGTCTTTGTGGAAGCATCCTCACGCATACGCCTGTAAAATTCTTCCATAGGCATCTCCGCAGTGGTGTAGGACATACCGTCTATCTCAAAGGTCAGCGGGATTATGCGGCAATCCATCTTTGCAAGTCTTTCTTCGGGAAGATCGCAGGTGGAATCACAAAAAAGTGTATATGGTCTGCTCATTATATATCACTCCGTTTACTAATAGTTTGTAATTTTACCCAAAATAATGTAATACGCCTTTCATTGTTTGTTATTATAGCACACTTTCCAAAAGATTGCAATAGTTTTGGGAAATATTTTTTGACAGCTGTCCTAAAAATATGGTGCTTATTTTGTGAAAAGTATATGATAACGCCATCCGAAAATAAGCGTATTTTATTTATGCATACAATTCAGTGGTAAATGAGGGTA
>NZ_CAMHRZ010000055.1 GCF_946187255.1 uncultured Ruminococcus sp. | reverse complement strand
GGTTTATGAAAATTTACCATATATTAGTAATTATACCTGTATTTTCACATTTACCCCCTACCCGTTCAGTAAATTCAGTAAAATAAAAAACAGGGCTGAAGCGCCTGTATTTCGGGCTTTATTTTACCGGATAAGCTGTGTTAGGATTTGTCAGGATATTCAGGATATTGTTTAGCGTACTAAAGCAATAAAAAAGAAATGCCGCTTAGCTAAAACGACATTTCCCGCATACTATTCCTTTGTCATTATCACCGCGTTTTCCTGCGGGTCATCGTAGAAATCTTTCCGCACACCCACAGCGGCAAAACCCAGGTTTTCATACAGCGCTATGGCGGCGGAATTTGACTCCCTTACCTCCAGCACCCAACATTCGGCATCGGGTATCTCAGCGAATATCCTTTCAAACATCGCACGCGCTATGCCCTTTCTGCGGTAGTCAGGCAACACACAGATATTGTTTATCTCCGCTTCACCCGCGATACACCAGCAGCTCAGAAATCCCGCTGCTGCACCGTCTATATAGGCTATCAGCGTGTGGTCGTGAGGATTTTTCAGCTGCGCCCGACAGGTATCCTCACTCCAGGCTTCTTTTAAGCAGGCGGCGGAGATCCTTGCGGCTTCTGCCACATTTTCCTCTGTCATGGGTACTATTCTCAGCATGGCTTTTCACCCGTCAGCAGATATCTGCCCTCAGCACGCAGTATCTTCACCGATACATTCACAAAGCCCGCCTTTCTCGCCTGCGCTCTCAGCGTGCGCGGAGGCGTGCCCTCCCCTGTTTTGCTGTCAAACCCGAACACGCAGATAAACTGTGCCCCCGCTTTCATCACCCGCTTTATCTCGGTGAGTGCCGCCATCTTGTCCTCCCACAGTTCGGGGGTATCTATGGTGGTCACGCAGTCGAAAAAGTCATCGGGGTAGAAGATCTCCTCTATCCTTGAATAGCCTATCAGCGATATCTCGTCAATCGTTCTCGGGCGGTCGGGAGGAGTTATATCCACCGCATAGAGTTTCAGCCCGCTGTCTTTCAGCTTTAACAGCAGCCTGTCATTGCCTGTGCCTATATCCAGCAGCTTGCTGCCTTCGGTAGCTTTGATGAACTGCTGTATCGCCGCGAACTGTTCTTCCCGCACACTGCGGGCATATATCGCCTTGATGATCTTATCGGTAAACACTGCTTCACCTGCTTTCGATACATTCCTTTACCGCCGCCATCAGCTTGTCCATCTGTTCATCGGTACCTATGGTTATACGCAGCCACTTGTCTATGACAGGCTTCTTGAAATAACGGATGAATATGCCCTTTTCGCGGGTATAGGAGAATATCTCCTCAGCGGGAACGGTGGGGTGTGTCACGAACAGGAAATTCGTCTCGCTGTCCGTCACAGTGAAGCCCATTGCCTTGAAGCCCTCTTTGCAGCGTTCGCGGGTCGCCTTTATCTTATCAACGGTAGTGCGGAAGTAATCCTCATCTTTAAGGCTGGCGACAGCTGTTTCAATGGCAAGCTGGTCGAGAGGGTAGCTGTTGTAGCTGTCCTTTACTGCCTGCATATAGTTTATCAGTTCGGGCTGTGCAAAAGCCATACCTATCCTCATGCCCGCCAGCGAACGGGACTTGGAGAAGGTCTGAGTGACGATGAGGTTGTCGTACTCCTTTATCAGCTCAACACAGCTGTAACGCCCGAAATCCACATAAGCCTCATCGATGATCACTATTACATCGCGGTTGTGTTCCAGCAGGTCAACGATGAAATCTCTGCCCACACCTATGGCTGTGGGGGCATTGGGGTTGGGTATCACAACGCCGCCGTTTTCGGGATAAAAGTCCTTTACGTTTATATTAAACTCGCTGTCAACGGGCTTGGTCTCAAAGGGTATCTTCAGCAGTTCGCACCAAACGGGATAGAAGCTGTAGGTGATATCGGGATAGAAAACAGGCTTATCCGAATTGAAAAACGCCCTGAATGCAGTAGCCAGCACATCATCCGAACCGTTGCCGCAGAACACGTTCTCGGGTAATAGCCCGTATCTCTCAGCAAGTGCGGCTTTGAGCGGCACAGCGTCCGCAGAGGGGTACTTTTTAAGGTCAAATATCTCCTTATCCCTCAGCACCTTTTCAACACCCGGTGCGGGAGGATAGGGGTTCTCATTGGCATTCAGCTTGATGATATTCTCGTTTTTCGGCTGTTCGCCCGCCACATAGGGCTCGATATTTATAAGGTTCTTTCTCCAGAGTTTTTCGCTCATTTCATTTCTCTCCTTTTATCGTAGTAAAGTATTACTATGTTATCAACATAAACAGTATATCACAGACTGCCCGTTATGTCAATAGGCGGCATACAGTTTTGTAGATATGCCACAAAAAAGCGGACAGCGTCATGCTGTCCGCAGGGACATTACAATACTATCATCATTCCTCGTATACTTCTTCGTCAGCTTCTTCCGCCTGCGATTCATCTTCCTCCGTGATAAGACCCTTTATGGTGAATGTCACTTCCAGGCTTTTCGCGAACATCAGCTTGTCCTTGTCTATGGGCGGGTCGTCGCCTGTTCTGCCGTCGGCGTTGTATATCTCTATCCTGTAGCGGTTGTTGGCGGGCTCGATATTGCCGTATACTATCTTATCGGGGTCAAAAGGCACTTCCGCACCGTCAGCCTTTATGGAGTCAAGGGTAACGGTTATCTCCTGACCTGTGTACTCCCCTCTTATCAAAGGGTCGGTGCCCGCGTTGTCGCCGTCATACAGCTTGTTCCTGTCGCTCTGTTTTGTGGCTTTTCCGTCAGCGTCGGTGGTGCCGTCGCATATACCCGTGATATCCACACAAAATACAGCAGGTCCCGTTGAGGGGAACACGATGCCGTCGCTCTCATCGACAAGCACCCCGCTGCCCACGTTGGAAGAATCGATTATCGGGTCATCCGCACAGATAGACTCCTTTGTGATGGACACCTTGTAGGTGCCGTCCTCCGTGATGTCCGCATCGATGCCGTAAGCGCCGTCACCTCTTGTCTCTTCGGGATAGCCCTGCCCCGCCATATTTTTCCACAGCTTTTCGGGAGCGGATGCATACATCAAAAAAGCGTCATAGCCCTCAAAATCGGTCACAGGCTTGTAGCCTGCATGGGGCTTGCAGCATTCAAGACCTGTCAGCTCGTCGATATATCCCTGATCATCGGGCTCGTAAGTCTCTGTAACTTCGGGGGCATCGGTGATCTTTGGCGCTTCTGTCTCTTCGGGAGCCTTTGTTTCGGCAGGCACTTCCGTCATGCTAACAGGCAGTGCTGATTTGGCTGTATCCTCTGTCGCACTGCCGCAGGATGCGAACACCGCACCTGTCATACAAAGTGCGCAGGCAATTGCAAGGAACCTTTTTATCATGATACTATCCCTCCGTTCATTTCCATATTATTGATTGTACATGATTTGCACATATTTTTCAAGGTGATATTTACACAAATCAGTACATTTCCACAGTACGCAAACTGTATGTATGCACAAAACGAAGGTCTGTATTTTAGCATTTTTGAAGATATAGCTGTAAAACGTCATTTACAGCAGTTCTTCGCCAATATATTCACAATTAGGTTCGGCAGCAAAAAAGCAGCCCGTTGGGACTGCTCCTGTGTTTTATTCAATGTCGATGAACTCCGCATTTTCATGTTTCAGTTCAGTCTCGGGATATACAGCTTTGCTCCGCTTGAATATGCTCCTGCCGATGGAGAAGCTGCCGCTTATGTTCATTATCCCCGAGACCACCAGGCACACGCCCAGCACCCTCAGGGTGACATTTGTCAGCAGCAGAGGATTGATCAGCAGCAGTATGCCCGTCAGCCCCGTCAGCAACGCGGGAAGAAATGATCTCAGCCATTTCGGTTCGCCTCTGCCCTTGACATAAAGGCTCTCCTGTATATTCACCACACCGCTTATCAGCATATAACACCCGAATATGAGCGCGATGACCTTAGGGATGAAATCGGGCCTTACCATGATGAACACGCCTGCGGTGACGAATATTATCCCCGCCGCCAGACCTGTGGCATTTTCGGGGTCTTTCTTCGCCCGCAAAAAGTACCTCACCAGTGTTACAGCGCCGTACACCGCCATAAGTCCGCCCACCACAAGACCGACTATATCCGTGAAGATACCGGGCTTCCAGATCAGTGCGCCGCCCATGACGATGCAGAATGCCGAAAGCAGCCAGTAGTTTCGCATGGCTTTTTTAAGGGTATCCACAGTCTAGCCCTCCTTCGTGTTCTCGGCTTCCTTTTTCAGCTTGACAGCCTTGATGACTTTCATTCGGGAGAATTCCTCTCTGTCCTTTTCCTCCAGTGAATCGGAGATGAACTTGACAGTATCGGTATATCGGGGGATTATTATGTTCTGCAAAGCGTTGGCTCTGCGCTGTGTCTTCTTGATGGCAACAGACAGTCTGTATATGCTGTTCTCCACCTCTGCCAGCGTGACGGTCAGGCGCTTTACCTTTTCAAAGGCTATGAATGCCCGATCCAGCTGCGAATCTGTTCTTGAAAATCCGTAGCATACTTCTTTAGGCGTTTCATGGAATATGACCTCAGGAAGCTCCACGCCCATTACGCTTTTTGAGGAAAGCTCGATGCCGTTTTCCACAGGCATACATTCAGCATAGGGTGTGATGACACCCATAGACATATTTGCCAGCTTCAGCATCTCATAGGCTTCCTTGTAGGTCTCCTCAATGGAGCTTCTGAGCTCCTTTGCCTTTTCCACCAGCGTCATTATCTCACGGATGAGGATATTGCGCTTTCTGTCCAGCAGCTCATATCCCAGTGCTGCCAGCTGGAGGTTCTTCTTGGTCGCCATAAGGTTGCCCTTTGTCGGGAAAACCTGCTGTACAGCCATTTTCAGCGTCCCCCTTTCATATATTCGGGTACATTTTCAAATGTTGATATCATGCCTTGTGCACTGCGAACTTCTTTGCCGCTTCTTCGGGCTGATAGTACTTGTCGAGATGCTCGTCATCCACACGGTCGAGCTCGTTTCTCGGCAGTGTTGAAAGCAGTGCCCAGCCAAGATCAAGGGTCTCCTCGATGGAACGGTTTGTCTCAAAGCCCTGATTTATGAAATGCTCCTCGAACAGATCACCGAATTTGAGGTACGCCTTATCAGCGGCGGTAAGTTCTTCCTCACCGATTACCGATGCCAGCGAACGTGCATCCTGCACTTTTGCGTATGCCGCAAACAGCTGGTTCGCGCACATCTGATGATCCTCTCTGGTATAGCCCTCACCTATGCCGTCCTTCATAAGTCTCGAAAGGCTGGGAAGTATGGCAACGCCCGGATATATGCCCGTTGCGTCCAGGTTTCTGTCAAGAACTATCTGACCCTCTGTGATATATCCCGTAAGGTCGGGAACAGGGTGGGTGATATCGTCGTTGGGCATTGTGAGTATCGGTATCTGTGTAACAGAACCCTCTGCACCCTTTACTATGCCCGCTCTCTCGTATATAGAAGCCAGGTCGGAATACAGATATCCGGGATAGCCCTTTCTTCCGGGGATCTCACCCTTTGAAGACGAGAACTCACGCAGTGCCTCCGCGTAGGAAGTCATATCGGTGAGTATTACCAGGATATGCATATTCTTCTTGAATGCAAGATATTCCGCACAGGTAAGTGCGCATCTCGGGGTAAGGATACGCTCGATGATAGGGTCGTTGGAAAGGTTGAGGAACATAACGACCTTCTGGAGAACGCCTGTTTCCTCAAAACTGCGGCGGAAATAATCCGCAACGTCATTGGTAACGCCCATCGCACCGAATACCACCGCGAAATCCTGTCCTGCTTCGTCGGCTATCTTCGCCTGACGTACTATCTGTACAGCCAGCTTGTTGTGGGAAAGACCCGAGCCTGAGAATATAGGCAGCTTCTGACCGCGTATCAGGGTCATCAGCGCATCTATCGAGGATATACCTGTATTTATATAGTTACGGGGATATACACGGGATACGGGGTTGAGAGGTTCACCGTTGATATCACGGCTCTCCTCAGCTACTATATCGCCCAGTCCGTCGATGGGCTTGCCTGCGCCGTTGAAGATACGTCCCAGCATCTCATCCGAAAGCGGCATCTCCATAGGTCTGCCCTCGAAGCTGGTGGTGGTATTTTTCAGCGAAAGCCCCTTAGTGCCTTCAAACACCTGCAATACCGCCTTGTCCTCGTATACCTCAACGACTCTCGCCAGGCGGTGAGTGCCGTTATCCAGCTCGATATCCGCTATCTCATCATAGCTTACGTTTTTGCACTTGTCGAGAACGACCAGAGGTCCGTTGATCTCGCTCAAACCGATGTATTTGATATTCAAGTCAGACCACCTCCGCGTTCTTGTACCATTCGTCCATATCCTTCTCGTAATCATCGAACATACTCAGATCATCGTTGGGGATATCGTACTTTATCTTTATCAGCTTGTCAGCCCAGCCGTTAGACATTATCTTATCCGCAGCCACGCCGTTCTCCAGTGCCTTCACGGAAAGGTTATAGAAGCGGAGTATCGCCTTCATCATGCGATACTGCTTTTCCAGCGGCACATAGGTATCGTCTTTGTGGTAGGCGTTCTGCTGAAGGAAGCCTACGCGCACCACTCTTGCCACCTCGATGAGCAGCTTCTGATCGTCGGGGAGTACATCCGTACCCATCAGCTTGACTATCTCCATCAGGCTGTTTTCCTCAACGAGTATATTGGATATCTGCTGTCTAACCTCCATGAAGTCGGGGGCAACATTGTTCTTGTAGTATGCACTCAGGTCATCGGTATACTCCGAATAGCTGGTGTTCCAGTTTATGGCAGGATAGTGTCTCGCATAAGCCAGTGCCTTATCCAGTGCCCAGAAGCATCTTACGAAACGCTTGGTATTCTGTGTTACAGGCTCCGAGAAATCCGAACCCTGAGGGGATACCGCACCTATTATCGTTACCGAGCCTTCGCTGCCGCCCAGTGTCTTCACATAGCCCGCTCTCTCATAGAATTCGGATATACGCGAAGGCAGATATGCGGGGAAGCCTTCCTCTGCGGGCATTTCTTCCAGACGGCCCGAGATCTCACGCAGCGCCTCAGCCCAGCGGGAGGTGGAATCAGCCATTATCGCGATATGGTATCCCATATCCCTGTAATATTCTGCCAGAGTTATACCCGTATATATGGAAGCCTCTCTTGCCGCAACGGGCATATTCGAGGTATTTGCTATCATGGTAGTTCTGTCGGTCAGGGGACGCTGGGTCTTGGGGTCTATCAGCTCGCTGAATTCCTCCAGTACCTGTGTCATCTCGTTGCCTCGCTCGCCGCAGCCGACGTACACGATGATATCCGCATCGCACCACTTGGCTATCTGATGCTGGTTCATGGTCTTGCCCGTGCCGAATCCGCCGGGTATCGCCGCAGTACCGCCCTTTGCCACAGGCACTACGGTATCTATTATACGCTGACCTGTTATCAGCGGTCTGGACATGGGCATTCTCTCCGCACAGGGGCGGGGAGTTCTTATAGGCCATTTCTGACAGAGGGTAAGTTCTTCCTCCCTGCCGTACTCGTCCTTTATCTTACATACCACATCGTTGACGGTATACTTTCCCGTCACCGCTGTCCATACTACCTCACCGCCCTTTGAAAGCGGCGAGAGCATACATTTGTGAGTTATCAGCGCGGTCTCGGGGCAGGTGGCGTATATCTCGCCGGGACGCAGCATATCGCCGCGCTTTACGGTCAGTGTCACCTCGAATTTGCGCTCGGTATCCAGTGAAGGCACGTTTGCACCTTCGGATATGAACGCACCGCTAATCTCTTCCAGCCTTTTCAGCGGTCTCTCGATACCGTCATACATATTGTCGAGTATTCCCGGTCCGAGTGTTGCCGCCATAGGCGCACCTGTACCGTAAACAGGCTCACCGGGTCTAAGACCTGTGGTAGTCTCATAGACCTGGAGAGTAGTCTCCTTCGCGCTTACACGAATAACTTCGCCTATCAGTCTCTTTTCGCCCACGAACACCATTTCCTGCATGGCAAAGCTCTTGGTATCGCGTACCGTTACAACAGGTCCGTTGACCGAATATATCTTATCAGTAGTTTCCGTACTCAATTTAAATTCACGCCCTTTGTGTGATATACAGACCGCAGTATATTGGGAAGCTCGCTTATCAGTTCACTCCCAGCCCTGCCTTGCCCGCAAAGCCGTTCTTCTGTCTGTTGTACTCATTATCGAAGGTGCAGTCCATCGCCAGGTTATCCTCTGTGAAGACCACCATCACGCCGCCCAGCAGTATAGTACTGCTCTCGCTCACCGTGAACCTTCCGCCGCAGGTCAGCTTGTCGGCGTACTTCATATCCGCAGCCGCCACGCGCACCTCACCCTTCTTGTCGGGATAAGCCTTTGCACATTCCTCCACGCGCTTTATGAGCAGAGTCTCGTAAGCCGCTGTCTTCCTGAAAGCCTCCAGCTTCTCGCGGACATTTGCGAACACCTTGCCGATGATCTCTTCTCTGGCGGTAAGCACACGCCTGCGGGATTCCAGCTTGCCTGCTGATGCAGTCCTCTGGGTGCTCTCGCGGTATTCCTTGTCGGCTTTGGCTTTGCTCTCGCTCACAAGATAATCAGCGTCCGCCTTTGCGCGGGCGACCATCTCCTCACACTGCTCGCGGGTCTCTTTTATGATCTCATCTGCTTTAGCCGCAGCCTCGTCAAAGACTGCCTGCTTGAATTTTTCCAGCTTTTGTGTCTGATCTGTCATTGTATCCTCCGATCAATTTACAGCTTGATGCCCACAGCTTCCGCAAGATACTTGGATATAGTATCCGAGATATTTGCTGTGGCGTGTCTGTCGGGTATCTCAACTATCAGCGGGGTCGCGCGGTTGAGCTTGTAGTCCATGACCTTTTCGGGACACTGCTTGAGGGCGATCTCCGTCATCAGCACTATGCCGACATTTTCCATCTCCATCGCCTCATCCAGCGCCTTCGAGACTTCCTCTCTGCCGTGAACGACCTTGCCTTCGATACCTGCCAGCCTCATACCCATCATCGTGTCGATATTATCGCTGAGCAAATAGAATTTCATGATCTTAGCCGCCGATACCTGTTATGATAAGCATGGAGATCAGCAGACCGTACAGAGCGATACCTTCACCCAGTACGACGAAGATCAGCGACTTAACGAAGTTCTTGGGGTCTTCGGATGTAGCACCGATAGCTGCGGGAGCGCCCGAACCAACGGCGATACCCGAACCGATACAAGCAAGACCTACAGAAAGACCTGCTGCCAGATAACCGATACCTGCGCCGGTAGTTACAGCTTCCTTGACGGTAGAGCCTTCCTCAGCCGCAAATGCGATGAGGTCGGTGAAGGGGATTATCATGCCCACCAGCATGATGCCTGCAAATGTACACAGATTTCCGATGAATGCACCCTTTGCGGATCTCTCACCTGTCTTTATCTTCTTTGCCATGAGCATAAAGGGTACTGTCAGCAGTACTACAGCTGCCAGCGGCAGCAACATGATCTTAAGCATATTTAAAACCTCCAAAAATAATTATCAAATGTTTACTTCGGTATCGAAGCTGACGCTTATAGGCTCAAACTCCTTGCCGTCGCTCTCGTAGAAACGGGAGAATATCTCATAGAATTCCAGACGTATGATCTGTATCGCAACTATCATACCCTCCATAGCCATAACGAACAGGTTGCCTATTACCAGCGTGAAGGGCTTTGCAGCCGTTGCCGACATATTCAGCAGTGTCATTACCACCAGCATCATGCCTGCGTGGGACAGCACGAAGCCGCCGACTCTCAGGAAGGACATGGTATTTGAAACGTAGCTGAGCAGGAACTCGAACATCTCGAAGAAATTCTCGACGATAAATCCGCCGATGGTCATATCCTCTTCTTCCTCAGACAGCTTCCACTTCTTGTACTTTGCTGCCATCGCAAAGGGCACACGGCAGAATATACATATACCGGGTATGCCCAGCAGCAGTGCGATCACAGCACCGCTTGTCAGCTCTATCTTCAGTATGAACTTGCTGACTATATAAGTCACCATAGAGCCGTAGAATATAAGTCCCGCGATACCGTTGCAGCCGAATACCGCCTTTTCGTAGTTCTTTTCCCTGAAACCGATGTATATATTCAGCAGCATGGAAAGCACTATCAGGAATATACCTATCCCCACCGCCGTCAGCAGTATGAACGAAGACTGTTCAAAAGCCTTTATCGGCAGGAAGTCTATGCCGAAGCTCTCGTACACGGGGTCGAGCAGCTCCTCAAATCCGAACACCGAGCCGTACAGCGTACCGAACACCATGCTGGAAAGTCCGCACCGCGAAACGATGCCGCCCGCCTCTTTGTTTACCTTCTTGTTGATTATCAGACCCAGTATGAACAGCAGGAAGCCCTGTCCCAGATCACCGAACATTATACCGAACAGCAGCGTGTAGGTTATCGCCACGAAAGCCGTCGGGTTGAAGCCGTTGTACTTTGGCAGACCGTACATCTCCACCAGCATACGGTAAGGTCTTGTGAACCAGCCGTTTTTCAGCACCGTAGGCGGAGTGCAGTAAGCATCCGCATCGGGGGGCAGGAGCACTACCTCTACCTCTCCCATATCCTTGAAGCTGTCGGAGAACCCGTCAGACTGCTTCTGCGGAACGAAGCCCTTGATATAGAACTTCTCCTTGACAGCGCCCACCTTGCGGCGCAGTTCAAAGACATCATAGCGCTTTTTCAGCGCTGTATAGGCTTCCTGGATAGTCTTGTCATGCTTTTCAGCCAGCTGACTTATCTCCTTTTCCAGCCCCTCTATCTTGGCTTTCTTTTCCTTTATCT
Source organism: uncultured Ruminococcus sp. (assembly GCF_946187255.1). Classification (GTDB taxonomy): domain Bacteria; phylum Bacillota; class Clostridia; order Oscillospirales; family Ruminococcaceae; genus Hominimerdicola. The sequence goes on along the minus strand of NZ_CAMHRZ010000055.1, from coordinate 4,395 downwards.
GCTCATCCAGCTTTTTGAGAGCCTCATCGGTGTTTCCCGAAACGTAGTCGGGAATATGTATCCTCTCGAAGAACAGTGAACGGAAGATACTGTCCACCAGTTCCTTGTCGCCCTCAGCGCAGAAGTACATACCCCAGCAGAAATCCTTTGTGGTCTCAAAGGGCACAAAGAAGAAGGTCTGATCGTAGTACTGCAATTTCGCCAGGTTGTCCGCAGGCATACGTCCTATACGACAGGCAGTGTGCTTGCAGGCGAATATCTTGCTGAAATCGCTGTTCATGCCCCGCAGGTGATCTACCTGCAGTACTGCGCCCTCCAGCTCGGATACCTCAGTTGCCAGCCTTTGCTTTTCTCTGCCTTTTTCTTCCAGCTCGCTGTCGATATTCACGGAAAGCTCGTTGAACTGATCGGCTGTCCACCCTTTGAATCGTGTACCGGGTGTCTCCTTCAGTTCGATATCCATTTCCGTAGCCAGCGACGCAAACTCCTTCAGCGGCACTCCGAAGGGGTTCTTCTCATTCAGCAGCCTTACCGTCGAATTTGCTTCGTTCTTGAAGGCAGGCTCGATATGGAAGCACCCGCTGTCGCAGCAGCGGATAAGAGTCTCGTCAAGATCCTCAAATCTGCCGATGATATTGACAAGCGCCATTTTTTCTATCGCCATATTCCAGTGATCGCACTCCTTTCAGAAGTAGTGTATAGCATTATAAATTATATAGTCACAGCGTGATCAGCTGTGCTTCTATCGCAGCAGCCTCAACGCCGTACCTTATCCCCTCGATTATATGCACGAGGTTAGATACCTCGATATCGCAGAGCATTATGAAGGCATACAGTGCAACGGGCGCACGGGTGCTGCCCGTCAGGTAATGCCGCAGCCTGCGTATCTTCACGCTGTTTATCTCCACCTCGATATTATCGGTATCGGGGGAGTTCTTGCCGTATATGGTATTGTTTACCATATCCATCATGATCTCGGCATCAGCGGCTTCATAGAGCCTTTCCATGTTCCGCTTGCCGATGCCGTAGAATTTCAGTGACCTGCGCTTTATCTCATCGGGCGAATACCCGAAGTATGCTTTCATACGGTAAGCATTTATGATATTACGGCAGTCTATCTCACGGAGTATTATAGTTTTAAGTTCCTCCGCAACGCTGCCCGAGAACGCCTTTTCTGCCTGTGCCAGCAGTTCGGCGTAGTAATCCGTCCTCAGTCTCAGCTCACATTCGGTATAATCCGCATTGCCGTCCTCACGGGCGGGCACCTTTCTCAGCACCCTTCCGTAGCGCGTACCCTTCAGCCCCGCCACCAGTTCATCGTAGGACTGGGAAAGGCTCAGCTCCATCACAGGTATCGTCAGGGACTTGATAAGGTATCCCGGAAGATCGCTGAGGAAATTCCTGTCCAGCGAGGAATTGATGCGGTTTATTATCGAGAGTATACATTCTATCTCGCTGCGCCTGATGAGGAACCCGAAGAACGGCTCCTTATCCAGCCCCTGAAATTTACACAGACTTATATAAGTCTCGAAATTCTCTTTGTAAAGCAGTTCCTCAAGATATCCCCTGTGTATCGTGTTAGGGTCAACTTCGGAAAATGCTTCCCTGAAACGTGCCGACCTTGCGATGAACCCGGCTGCCTCAGCCACAGTTCTCATCGCTGCCATCTCGCGGTATTCATCAAGAGTGAAGAGCTGTGCATACTTGGCTCTTATCTTGGCTGTGGTAGCGTTTGAACTGTAATTCTCCATCATGTCGGACACCCCCTTTCAGCCGCCCGGCAGATCAGCCCGTTATTGCGGCAACTATCTCCTTTTCCCATGCCTCATGGTTTTTCTCGTAAGCGTCCGCAAGCGCTTTCAGCTGCGCTTCCTCAGCTTTTTTGAGTGCTTTGTCCGCATCTGCGGCATCGGTAACGCCCAGCTTCTTCTCGCGGTAGTTATTGGCATCCTCTTCCGCATCAAGGCGTATCAAGTCGATCTCCAGCTGACAGGTGGAAAGCATCTCGCTGCGCTTCTGCAAAGCCTGTTCCAGTTTTTCCTCCGCAAGTCTGTCAGTTTCCAGTATCTCGCTGATTATATCCAAACCGATCATCTCCCTTCGGCAATAAATACATGATTGGGCTCTTAAAAAAAGCGTGCAGGACTTTTCCTGCTTCGCCCAAAAGATAATCTCATTTTACAACTTTTTTTTATAAAATTCAAGAAGGGCGCTCCTTTTTCCGCATATTTAACAATACTTGATTTACCCCTGCGGCAATTTCGTTTATATTAACCATACCCCCTGCTTTATACCCCCGAAAATAACGATTTTTCCGAACCATTTCAGTTTTCGGCGGCTGTTCTTTTGTTTTCTCACCCTTGACAAAACCGAAAAAACGTGGTATAGTTGTATGTGTTGTGAATACACTTGTTTGCCGGAGGTGAACTTTTCATGGCAGAGAACGATTCGGGACTGGTGATAGTCAGTGCAGATGTTCTGCCCGATATTGTGCTGAAAGTGCTTGCTGCAAAGCGTATGCGGGCAAGGGGCGAGGTATCGACCTCTACGGAAGCCTGCAAGGCGGTGGGCATTTCAAGGAGCGCGTACTACAAGTACAAGGACTCTGTGTTCAATTATGAGGAAAGGCTGACGAACAACATCCTTTCGGTGTACTGCACACTGAGAGACGAAAAGGGTGTGCTTTCTTCGATAATATCTAAGCTGTACGAGCTGGGGACCAATATACTGACGATAAATCAGAACATCCCCGTAGACTCGGTAGCGACAGTAACGTTCTCCGTCCGGTTCGACAGAGATCAGCTGAACACACAGAAGCTGACTGAGGAGCTTGCCAAAGTTTCGGGCGTGGTGGACGCGAAGATAATCTCGGGCGAGTGATACGGACTTTACGGCAGGCTAAGAAAATATATATGTTTGGAAAGAGGATTATTATGAGCAAAAATGTAGCGGTCATCGGATACGGTGTAGTCGGCTCGGGTACTGTCGAGCTGTTTATGAAGAACAGGGAAGCTATAAGCAAGAAGATCGGCAGAGACTGCGATATAAAGTATATTCTCGATCTTAGGGATTTCCCCGAGTCACCCTTTGCCGACAGGATCATACATGACTTTGATACGATACTCAACGATGATGAGATAGAGGTAGTTGCAGAGGTAGTGGGCGGCACGACTTTTGCTTACGAGTATACCAAGAAGCTGCTGGCTAAGGGCAAGAGCGTAGTAACATCCAACAAGGCTCTGGTTGCGGCTTACGGTGCTGAGCTTTTACAGCTGGCGCAGGACAACGGATGCAGCTATCTGTTTGAAGCGAGTGTTGGCGGCGGCATACCGATAATCAGACCGCTGAACAAGTGTCTGGCAGGTAACGAGATACAGCAGATATCCGGTATACTCAACGGCACCACCAACTTTATACTCACCAAGATGATAAAGGATCAGATGAGTTTTGAGGACGCACTGAAGCTGGCACAGCAGCTGGGCTATGCTGAGGCTGACCCCACTGCCGATGTTGAGGGCGAGGATGCGTGCAGAAAGATCTGCATACTGGGTTCGCTGGTATACGGCAAGCACATCTATCCCGAGATGGTACACAAGTCGGGCATCACCAGGATAACACTGGATGATGTGGAGTACGCAGAGAATGCGGGCTATGTTATCAAGCTGATCGCATCGGTAAAGAGACTTGACGACGGCAGTCTGAGTGCGATAGTATGTCCGAGACTTGTTCCCAAGAGCAATATGCTGGCAAGCGTTGATGATGTATACAATGCTGTGAGCGTAACGGGCGACGGTGTAGGCGATGTACTTTTCTACGGTCAGGGCGCAGGCAAGCTGCCTACCGCATCCGCAGTTGTGGGTGATATCATCGACTGTCTGAGACATCAGGGCAGAGCTTTAGGCATCCACTGGGAGGAGTCCAAGAAGGACGAGAAGTTCGTAGTACGCTACAAAGACACCAACTGCTCGATGTATGTAAGGCTGAAGGGTGAGGATGTACAGGCGCTGAAGCCTTCCATCTCGGAGATGTTCGGCAAGCTGATGTACATAGAGCGTTCCAACCGTCCCGACGACGAGCTGGCGTTCATCACACCCAACATGGTTGAGAGCGACATCGATGCAAATCTGACTATACTCTCCCACTCGGCAGAGATAGCAAGCAAGATAAGGATGTTCTGATAATAATAGCGGAGGGTCTGTGCCCTCCGCTTTTTGTGTATAGCCGCAGTGGTTCCGTCGGAGCGCTGCGGTTTTTGTTTTTGGGATAGTCGCTTGTGTGGTTTGTTTTGGGTTCCTGCTGTTCACCCTATTGCGGATACCTACTGTTCTATTATAAGGGAATGCTGAACGACCGCTCGGAGACGCTTCGCTGTCCTCGCTGGGGGACGCGCGGCAA
>NZ_CAMHRZ010000054.1 GCF_946187255.1 uncultured Ruminococcus sp. | reverse complement strand
CCCTCTTTCCCTACACGACGCTCTTCCGATCTCATTGACAAGAGTACAGCCATCGGGGAGATCCCAGTCAACAGTGAAGGATACTTTCTGCTTGTTGTCCGCAAGTTTTGTTCTTTCAGAAACATTCAAAGTGTATACAGGCTGTGCCGCAACTGCTTCATTATCATACTCTGCTCTGATTTCCATATCTCGAGTGGCATAGAAGTAGTACGTCGGTGTTGCGCTGAACAAAGTGTCGCCCTCATACCAGCCGGCAAAACACAGACCGTCCTTGTATGTGGGAGCAACTGCCTTTATCTGCTCGCCATAATTATAATAATTCGTATCGTTGTCGATCGTAATATTATAACCTATCTGTTAGTCCCTTGTGCTTGTGTATTCCTGACCTTCGTAAGTAATAGAAGCAGTGTAAGTTTTTACGCCGCTGCCGTTGTCGGTCTCGGTCAGTGTGGGCTCTGTATCGGCATCTACGATATCACCGCATTTCGGGCACTTGAACTTAACGGAAACGGTATACTCGCCGTTTTTCTTAACCCATGACCAGATGGGTGAATTGTAGGTGTGACCTGTTGCGGGGAGAACAGCGGGCGCTTCGATCTGCGTTGTGCCGTTTTCATCAGTCCAGTATGCTTCCGTGCCGCTTGTTGTACAGGTCGCGGGGACGGCTTAATGATATGTAAGTTTTGCTGTAATTGCTTCAAGAACAACGTGTTTATATGCATTCAGCGACTGCCTTTCCGCACTTGCGCTAATCGCCGTTTCACCCTCGGTGCCTGCCGCATTTGTCCAGCCTGTGCCGTTAGCATTGAGATAAAGACTGTCTCTACCATAATCGTAGTAAGGAAGATGTATAGCTGCGCTGGTTCCTGCTGAACCGCCAGATAGCGCATCGCCTTTAAACGATATTATAATACCGCATTTGCCAGCATCAGCTTGATACGGTTCTCCTGATTGACCTTTGTTGCACCGGGATCGTAGTCGATGGCTACGATGTTGGCATCGGGGTACGCCTGCTTGATGACGCGGGCACTGCCCTTTGCGACTATATGGTTCGGCAGGCAGCCGAAGGGCTGGGTGCAGATGATATTCTTTGTGCCTGTTTCAGCCAGTGCAGCCATTTCCGCCGTGATGAGCCAGCCTTCGCCCATTTTTACGCCCTGATGGATGTACTTGTCCGCGCAGGCACGCAGATGCTCGAAATCATGGGGCGGCTGGAATACTCCCTGCTCGTTGATGATCTTGATCTGCTGTTTCTGGAATTTATACAGCACATCGTAGCCTATACCGTACAGCAGGGTCTTGCTGGTCTTGGTATCGTAGAGCTTCTTGTCGTTTATCGCATCGGATGCACAGTACATTACAAAATCCAGTAATCCCGGCACATTCGGCTCGCAGCCCTCACTAAGCAGGAACTCGTTGAGGTGGTTGTTCGCCAGCGGAGAATATTTAACGTATATCTCCCCCACTATGCCGACTTTTGGCTTTTTCTCCTTCGTTCTGGGCAGCGCCGCAAAATCCTTCAGCATCGCGCGGTAGATCTTCACGGTGCTCATATAGTCCCGCTTTGTATGGAACATCTTTCCCAGACGGTGCTGCCATCTTGCCAGCAGTTCATCGGTGGAATTCTCGGTTATCTCATAGGGCTTGCACTGATTGTAAAGCAGCATCAGCATATCGCCGTAAAGCACTGCGTATATCAGTTTCAGCGCTATGGTCGGGGAGACCTCTATGGACGCATCCTTTTCAAGGCCGCTGAAATTCAGCGAGAGTACGGGCACCTGCGGGAATGTGGATGAAAGCGCCTTTCTCAGCAGATGTATATAATTCGATGCTCTGCATCCGCCGCCTGTCTGCGATATCAGCAGTGCGGTGTGCTCGGGGTCGTATTTCCCGCTTTTGAGCGCATCAAGGAACTGACCGATGACCAACAGCGCGGGATAACAGGTATCATTGTGTACGTTTTTAAGTCCCTCATCTATGACACTTCTCGTCGAGGTCTGCAAAAGCTCCATGCGGTAGCCGTACTGTTCATATATCGCCATTATCAGCTTGAAGTGTATGGGCAGCATATCGGGCACCAGCACCAGATAGTCCGATTTTCTGGACTTGTCAAAATATGACTTGTTAACTCTGTCAGAGCCCGAATGAGGTGTGCTGCATGTATTTGTCTCAGACATTTCTATTCCTCCGAAAATAATATAGTAAACGGCATGATTTCAAATGCCGTTTAGTATAACTATGCTCTCTTTGCAGAGCGCTGCGCGTCCTTTTCTTCAAGGGCGGCAGCCAGCGAACGCAGCCTTATCTTTGCCGCACCGAGATTGGTTATCTCGTCTATCTTGAGCTGTGTATAGAGCTTTCCCTCTTCCTCCAGGATAGCCCTTACCTCGTCGGTAGTAACGGCATCGATACCGCATCCGAAGCTGACCAGTTGTACCAGCTGCATATCCTCCTGCGAGCAAACGTACTTAGCCGCACGATAAAGCCTTGAATGATATGTCCACTGATTGAGGACATCCAGTGCGGGAGTATCCACAAGACCTGCCACGCTGTCCTCTGTGATAACAGCAAATCCCAGCGAAGCTATCAGCTTGTGGATGCCGTGATTTATCTCAGGGTCGATATGGTAGGGTCTGCCCGCAAGGACGATGATCTTCTGACCCTTGCGCCTTGCTTCACGGATTATCTCCTGCGCCTTGCCCTTTACATCGCGGCGGAAGTCTATCTGTGCGGAATAAGCCCTGTTGAGCAGCGCCATCACCTGCTTGGCGGTGATGCCGTAGTCCTTCAGCGCCCTTGCCATAGCCTTTGCCACATGACCCTTGTTGTTGAGGTCGATATAAGGCGAGATGAAATTCTTCTCGGTGAGCTTGTCGTTGTTGGCTTTCAGCAGTTCGGGATAATACGCAACTACGGGACAATTGTAATGGTTGTCCGAACCGCCCTCATCGATATTATAGCTCATGCAGGGGTAGAATATGAAGTCTGCGCCCCTTTCCAGCAGGCTCTCGATATGTCCGTGTGCCAACTTTGCGGGATAGCATACCGTATCAGAGGGAATGGTCTGCTGACCTTTATAATAGGTATCTCTTGTGGATTCCTCAGAGAATACCAGTTCAAATCCCAGATCGGTGAACAGCTGTGCAAAGAAAGGCATGAGGTCGTAGTAGGACAGACACAGCGGCAGTCCCACCTTTGCGATGGGCTTCATGCGGAGTTTTATATCCGCAAGACCCTTTATGTAGTTGTACTTGTATTCTATCATATTCTCGGTTCGCCCGCTGACATCGATGCCTGCGCCCTTTTCGCAGCGGTTGCCCGATATGAACCTGTGACCGTCATTAAAGCGTATCACGGTCAGGTTACAGTGAGCGCCGCAGCCTCCGCACTGCAGTGCGCGGGAGGAATAGGTGAACTCCTCCAGTTCTTCCTTTGAGATAAGTGCTGACTTGCCTGTGCTGCCCGCAGTCTTTTCCTTTGCGAACAGCGCACAGCCCAGTGCGCCCATAAGTCCTGCAATGGCGGGACGAATAACGTTCCTGCCCAGTTCCTGTTCAAAGGAACGCAGTACCGCATCATTAAGGAAGGTGCCGCCCTGAACCACGATATTCTGTCCCAGCTCGTCGATGGACTTTGCTCTGATAACTTTGTACACAGCGTTCTTTATTATGGAAGCGGAAAGTCCCGCAGATATATCCTCTACGGTGGCGCCGTCCTTCTGCGCCTGCTTTACGGAACTGTTCATGAATACTGTGCAGCGGGAACCCAGCTCCACAGGTGCCTTTGCGAAAAGTCCCAGCTGAGCGAAATTTGCTATATCGTAGCCCATAGCTCCCGCAAAGGTCTGTATGAAAGAACCGCAGCCCGATGAACAAGCTTCGTTCAGCATTATGCTGTCGATGGCGTTGTTCTTTATCTTGAAGCACTTGATATCCTGTCCGCCGATATCGATGATGAAATCAACATCGGGGCAGAAATATGCAGCTGCCTTATAGTGCGCCACAGTCTCAACTATGCCGTAGTCAACGCCCAGACCTGCCTTGATAAGCTCCTCGCCGTAGCCCGTGACAGCGGATGCCCTGATATTCAGCTTTTTGCCTGCCAGCCTGTAAATGTCCTTTAATTTGGACGCGATGATATCCAGCGGCTGTCCCTGATTGGAGCAGTAATGCTGATACAGCAGCCTGCCTTCGGGGGTTATCAGCACCAGCTTTGTGGTGGTGGAACCTGCGTCTATGCCCAGATATGCGTCTCCCTCGTAGGTGACGATATCCTCGTATTTAAGGTCGGATTTCTTATGACGGCCGATAAATTCGGCATAATCCTCCTGCGACTCGAAAAGCCTTCTGCCCACCACGATATTGTCATTGGTCTTGGCATGAGTTATCTTGTCCAATGCTTCATCTATGGTCATCCCGTCGGAAAGATCATGGGCATGGAGAGCCGCACCGTAGGCTATATAACATGAAGATCTCTCGGGCAGCACTGCCTTGTCGTCTGCAAGAGAAAGGGTCTTCTTGAAAGTCTCCCGCAAAGCGCTGAGGTATGTCAGAGGACCTCCGAGAAACAGGACCTTGCCCTCGATCTTCCTGCCCTGTGCCAGACCCGAAACGGTCTGATCCACCACTGCCTGGAATATGGAAGCGGAAATATCTTCCTTTTTAGCGCCCTGATTGAGCAGCGGCTGTATATCCGACTTGGCAAAAACGCCGCAGCGTGAGGCTATGGGGTAGGTCTTCTCCGCTTTCAGCGCCAGGTCGTTCATATCATCGGGAGTAACTCCCAGCAGACCTGCCATCTGATCTATGAATGCGCCCGTACCGCCCGCGCAGGAGCCGTTCATACGCTGTTCAACGCCGTCTGTGAGGAATATGATCTTAGCGTCCTCTCCGCCCAGTTCTATTACTACATCGGCATCGGGATAAGTTTTGTTGACTGCCACGAATGCGGAAAATACTTCCTGAACGAAAGGTATGCCGCAGGCTTCCGCGATACCCAGTCCTGCCGAACCTGTTATGGCGATGCGGAACTTATCATCGGGATAGCTCTTTCGTATCAGTTTCAGCTGTTCAGCCACTGTTTCACGCACGCGGGAAAAATGCCGTTCATATCTGTTATATACAAATTCACCGTCACTGACGATAACGGTCTTGACCGTTGTCGAGCCGACGTCGATACCCAGATCGTAGATATTACCCATCAATAATGACCTCCGAAGAAATTACAAATTAGAATTATTATACCACATAACGCCGTGAATTACAAGCGTTTTTTCTAAATTTTCAGACAACTGTCAAACCCGCCGCAGCGTTCGTTCGGCTGCGGCGGGTAAATTATCGTATGATATTGTATCAGGCTTCTGTGGTATTGACCGAAGTATGCTCCAGCTCCTCTGCGGGTATCTCGTTGGCTTCCTCTATGGAAGGGATATCCAGTTCCAGCAGCTGTTCGGCAGTGAGGGGAGTACGTTCGGGGGGCTTTTTGTAAAGATGCGCCACATCCGACATATAGTACTCCGTATTCGTCGGCAGGTTCTTGCTTTTGAGCTTGTTTTCCACAAACGTCCTGAGGAAGCTGTAGATAAGAGCCGATGTGGGCACAGCGAGCACCATTCCGCCGAAGCCGAACAAGCCGCCGAACAAAAGCAGTGAGATGAGCACCCAGAAACCGGGAAGTCCCGTAGAATCACCGAGTATCTTAGGTCCAAGTATATTTCCGTCGAACTGCTGGAGAACGACCACAAATATGATGAATATGATACACTTTTTGGGTTCCAGCAGCAGTATCAGTATCGCGGAGGGCACAGCGCCTATCAGCGGACCGAAGAAAGGTATGATATTCGTCACACCGATGAGCACGCTTATCATGGTGGCGTAGGGCATACCCATTATCGTGAGACCGATGAAGCATATCAGACCTATGATTATGGAATCAACGATCTTGCCTGTGATAAAGCCCGAGAATACTGTATTCGCCTGAGAGCAGGCTGCCATTATCTTCTCGCAGGTGCGCTTCCTGAATATGGATATGATTATCTTCTTTATCTGTGCCAGCAGCTTTTCCTTGCTGCAAAGCATATACACGGATACTATAAAGCCCAGCAGGAAGTTCTTGACCACCGTTACAACGCCCCATGCACCCGTGAGGATATTTTCAAGCATAGGTTTGAGGTTATCGTATATGGTGCCGATATCGGTGTTGAAATCGGACAGCCAGTTGGTAGCTGCCTGTTCCAGCGAGGGATAGTTGCGGAAGAATTTATTAATCCACTTCTGGACACTAGCAACTATGGAACCCGCGTTGTCGAATATATCCATAATTGACTTGACCAGTTCGGGGACTACGATAGCCACGATACCCGTGACAACTCCCAGAAAAAGGAGCTCGGTGATGACCACCGATACTACTTTTATGAACTTACCCGCCTTTTCACGCTTTTCATCGGTCTTATATAACTTCCGCATCAGGCAGCCGGTCTTTTCCATGATGGGATTAGTCAGGAAAGCAATGACCAGACCCCAAGTGACAGGCTGCATGACGTTGAAAAAGTTATAGATGCTGTCCATGATAGAACTGAAATTGTTCAGTGCCAGCACCAGCAGCACATTGACTGCTATGACGACCGCAGCATATACCGCGACGGTCTGATATTTTTTATTGGCATAGATCTTCATGAGTGTTCCTCTCTTAATATGATACTGTATTATTTTATTATAACTCATTTTTCCCGTGATTGCAAGGGTATATCGATTATTTTCGCGGGAATGGTCCTCATTCATAAAAAGTTTATAAATCAATATAGCAAAACCTATTGACAAATTTGGAGAAAAGTTGTATGATACATACATGAAAATTTGATATCGAAAATCCTGTGAGCAAAAGTAAGTAGCTGCATGAGGGAGTTTCAGAGAGCTGTCGGCAGGTGTGAGACAGTACGAGGGCATACAGTGAATGGATTTGTGAGGAGCAGAGAGAAAATTATTTTAATTAGTATCTCCCGCCGCGTTCCCTGCGTTAGTGTGGAGGGGTATTGATCTGAAAGGCTAGTCCTGACAGTGCGTACCTTAGTGAGCCGACAGTTATTGTCGGGAAAATGGGTGGCACCACGGTTCTATCGTCCCATGACAGAAGTCATGTGATGATGGGGCTTTTTTTATTGCCTTTTTGCTTCGGGAAATTATTCAGGAGGTTATTTGTTATGCTGTATCCTAATCTTGAAGATGTAAAAAAGTATCTGGAAAACTACAAGACCGTTCCCGTGTTCTATGAGCTGCTGATGGACAGCAGCACTCCCGTGCAGCTTTTCAACTGCCTGCACGAGCTGTATGAGGACTGCTTCATACTGGAGTCGGTGGACAACAAGGACAAGTGGGGAAGATATTCCTATGTTGGCATAGACCCCACAGTGGAGTACGAGCTCAAAGACCATGTGATGACCGTAAGACAGCCCGGAAAGGCTCCCGTTCAGAAACAGCTGGATGACCCGATAGGTTTCCTTTCGGAGATAATCGAGGAGCACAAGTCCCCCAGATTCAATAACTATCCCAAGCTGACAGGCGGACTTATGGGTTACTTCGCTTACGATATGGTACGCTATTTCGAGAAGAAGCTGACCAATATCCCCCACGATGATCTGGGTATGCCCGACGCAGACCTGTTCATGTTTGAAAAGCTGGTGGCTTACGATCATCTGAGAAACAAGGCTGTAATAATACTCAATATCAATGCATCCGACGATATCGCTGCAAAATACGCAGCCTGCGAGCAGACAGCAATGGATATCGTGGTGGCACTGAAGAGCTACAAGCCCGAGACGCGCAGGAAAAAGCCAATGCCCGAGAACTTCGAGGTAAGATCGAATATAAGCAAAGAGCAGTACCTTGAAAATGTACGCAAAGCTAAGGAGTACATCAAGGACGGCGATATCTTCCAGATAGTTCCCTCCCAGAGGTTCGAGATAGACAACCCGCCCGACAGCTTTGATGTATACAGGATGCTGCGTTCCACCAACCCCTCTCCGTATCTGTTCTACTTCAAGCATTCGGATTACGCTTTTGCAGGCGCTTCTCCCGAGATGCTGGTGAGTGTGGAGAACAACACCGTCGTTACAAGACCCATTGCAGGCACCATCAAGCGCGGCGAGACTCACGATGAGGATATAATGAACGAACAGCGCCTGCTGAACGACCCCAAAGAAAAAGCCGAGCATACTATGCTGGTAGATCTTGGAAGAAACGATATCGGCAAGGTGAGCGAATTCGGCAGCGTGGAAGTAACCGACCTTATGGTCATCGAGAGATACTCAAAGGTAATGCATATAGTATCCAACGTAAAGGGCAAACTGAGAAGCGACAAGAAGCCGCTGGATGCACTGATGGCTGTACTGCCCGCAGGTACTCTTTCGGGCGCACCTAAGGTAAGAGCGATGGAGATAATCGACGAGCTGGAGACCACAAAACGTTGTCTCTACGGCGGAACAGTGGGATATCTCGCTTTTGACGGTTCGCTGGATACCTGCATAGCTATACGCACAGTGCTTTTCAAGAACGACAAGGCTTATGTACAGGCAGGCGGCGGCGTAGTTGCTGACTCGGTACCCGAGAATGAATACGAGGAGAGCTGCAACAAGGCTCTTGCAGTGATAAATGCTGTTAAGGAAGCAGCAAGGCTTTAAGGACGGGGGTAAATCACAATGATACTTTTGATAGATAATTACGACAGCTTCACATACAATCTGTATCAGGCGATAGGCGTGCTCAATCCCGATATAAAGGTAGTGCGCAACGATGAGATAACCATAGACGAGATCGAAAAGCTGGACCCGCAGGCACTGATCATCTCTCCCGGTCCCTGCTATCCTAAGGATGCGGGCATATCTGTTGAAGCGATAAGACATTTCAGCGGTAAGGTGCCGATATTCGGTGTATGTCTGGGACATCAGTCCATAGCAGAGGCTTTCGGCGGACATATCGTCCACGCAGCCGAACAGATGCACGGCAAGCAGACTGCTATAGATATCGACAAAGATCAGCCTATATTCAAGGGTCTGAAAAACAAGCTGGATGCGGCAAGATATCATTCTCTTATAGTAGAGAAAGAAAGCCTCCCCGATTGCCTTGAAGTGATCGGCACTGATGACAGAGGTCAGATAATGGCGCTGAAACACCGCGAGCATATCACCTACGGTGTACAGTTCCACCCCGAGAGCATACTGACAGAGTACGGCTCCATAATCATCGCAAACTTCCTGAGAATGGCGGGCATAGATGTCAACGGCACTGAGGTGAATGTACTTCCCGATTCCGAGAGAGTTGAGCTGAAGCCCTATATCGCAAAGGTTGTTGACGGCGAACACCTCACCCGCGAGGAAGCAAGAAACGCCATCGACATTATCATGGGCGACCGTGCCACAAATGCACAGACAGCAGCGCTCCTTACCGCCATGAGGATGAACGTTGAGACCATCGACGAGATAACAGGCTGCGCTGAGGGTATGCGCGACAAGATGGCAAGAGTTCCCCACAACAGTGAGGTGCTGGAGATAGTCGGCACAGGCGGAGACCTGGCACACAGCTTCAATATCTCCACTACTTCTTCCTTCGTAGTATCTGCCTGCGGACAGGCTGTGGCAAAGCACGGCAACAGAAGTGTATCTTCAAAGAGCGGCGCGGCTGATGTACTGGAAGCACTGGGCGTAAAGATAGCATCTACTCCCGAAAAGGCTGCTGCCTGCATCGATGAGGTTGGCGTATGCTTCCTTTTCGCACAGAGCTATCACAAGGCAATGAGATTTGTGGGACCCGTAAGAGCGCAGAGCGGTATCAGAACTGTATTCAACATACTGGGCCCCCTTGCGAACCCCGCAAACGCTGAGTACAACGTTATCGGCGTATACGAGGAAAGACTTATAGATATAGTTGCCAATGTACTTAAAAATCTGGGCGTTAAGCACTCGCTGGTAGTATACGGCAGCGACGGACTGGATGAGATCTCCATCTCCGCACCCACACATATTGCTGAGATAAACAACGGTCAGATCAACAGGTTCACACTTTCTCCCGAAGATGTGGGACTGACCACCGCAAAGAAAAAGGATATCATCGGCGGTGACGCACTGGAGAACGCAGGCATCACACTGGGCATACTCAAAGGCGAGATACAGGGCGCAAAGAGAGATATCGTTCTCTTCAACTCGGGTGCTGCGCTGTATGTTGCAGGCAAGGCTGACAATATCGAAGCGGGCGTGAGAATGGCGCGTGAAGCCATCGACAGCGGTGCCGCACTGGAACAGCTGAACAAGCTGGTGGAATTCACAAACAGAGGATAATACTATGATACTTGATGATATAGTTGCAAGGCGCAGGATACAGCTGAAACATGAGATGGAACGCTGCCCGCTGAACAAGATGCGCCGCAGGGCTGAGATACAGCTGACCGAGCGCACTCCCCTTTCGCTGGAAAAGGCGCTGAAAAAGGATACTCTGTCCTGTATATGCGAGGTGAAGAAGGCTTCGCCGTCAAAGGGACTTATCCGCGAGGATTTCCGCCCCGTTGACTTTGCAAAGGAATACGAAGCAGCGGGTGCAAATGCCATCAGCTGTCTGACGGAGGAATACTATTTTAAAGGCAGCTCTCAGTATCTCGCGGATATCCGCAAGGCTGTGAATATACCGATACTTCGCAAGGATTTCATATTCGACGAATATCAGATATTTGAAGCTGCGGCACTGGGCGCAGATGCTGTGCTGCTGATAGCGGCAGTACTCTACCTGGGAGAATTCGACAGACTGTTCGCGCTGGCTAAGACACTGGGGCTGAGCGTGCTGGGTGAGATGCATACTATCGAGGAGATGCAGGAATATGCACTTGACCGTGAGGGCATGGTGATCGGCGTGAACAACCGCAACCTCAAGACCTTTGAGGTAGACCTGGCAACAGCTTCAAAGCTGAGACCCTACGCCCCCGACGGTGCGGTGTTCGTATCGGAGAGCGGTATCAATACCAACGCGGATATGAAAGCTGTCCGTGATGGCGGTGCAGACGCAGTGCTGATAGGCGAGACACTCATGAGAGCTGAGAGCATCACGGAAAAACTCCATGAGCTTCGCGAGGGCGTATGATGATAAAAAAGTGCAGTGACATCGGTGAGGTACGGAGTGAGATAGACCGCATCGATGATACGATAGTGAAGCTGATAGCCGAACGCGGAGAATACGTTAAGCAGGCGGCAGGCTTCAAAAAGGACAGCGATGATGTGAAGGCTCCCGACAGAGTCGAAAAGGTCATCGCAGGCGTTCGTGCAACGGCAGAGAGTTACGGTGCCGACCCGGATATAACGGAAGCGGTATACCGCACCATGATAAGCTGCTTCATAAACGCTGAGACAAAAGAGTTCAACAGTAAGAAAGAGGGTAAATAAATGGACAAGATAGGACGCTTCGGAGATTTCGGCGGACAGTATATCCCCGAAACAGTCATGACGGCAGTACATGAACTGGAAGCCGCTTACGATAAATACAAGGACGATCCCGAGTTCAACAGGGAGCTGCGCGAGCTTTACCGCGATTACGCCAACAGACCTTCCATGCTTTACTATGCAGAGAAGATGACAAAGGATCTGGGCGGTGCAAAGGTATACATCAAGCGCGAGGATCTCAACCACACGGGCGCACACAAGATAAACAATGTTCTGGGTCAGCTGCTGCTGGCAAAGAAAATGGGCAAAAAGCGCATCATCGCAGAGACAGGCGCAGGTCAGCACGGTGTGGCTACGGCAACGGTATGCGCACTGATGGGACTTGAATGCGAGGTATACATGGGTTCCACCGATATGGAAAGACAGTCGCTGAACGTATACAGGATGAACCTGCTGGGCGCTAAGGTAACAGGTGTCAACAGCGGCACTGCTACCCTGAAAGATGCGATAAACGAGGCTTTCCGTGACTGGTGCTCAAACATCGACACCACATTCTACTGCATCGGTTCTGTTATGGGACCTCACCCCTATCCAACAATGGTGCGCGATTTCCAGAAGATAATCAGCGAGGAGATCAAGGCACAGCTGATGGAAAAAGAGGGCAGACTCCCCGATGCTGTCGTTGCCTGCGTGGGCGGCGGTTCAAACGCAATGGGCGCTTTCTATGATTTCATAGAGGACAAGAGCGTAAGGCTCATCGGCGCCGAAGCTGCGGGCAGAGGTGTTGATACCCCCGAACACGCTGCCACCATCGCAAAGGGCGATCTGGGTATATTCCACGGCATGAAGTCCCTGTTCTTACAGAACGAGTACGGTCAGATAGACGAGGTTTACTCCATATCGGCGGGACTTGACTATCCCGGTATCGGACCCGAGCACGCTTATCTGCATTCAACGGGCAGAGCAGATTATTTCAGCATAACCGACGAGGAAGCTGTACAGGCTTTTGAGTACCTTTCAAAGACCGAAGGCGTTATCCCAGCGATAGAATCCGCACACGCTGTTGCTGCGGCAATGAAAGTCATACCTCAGATGAGCAAGGATCAGATAGTAGTAATTAACCTGTCGGGCAGAGGCGACAAGGACGTTTATTCCATAGCGAGATACAGAGGAGTTGAATTAGATGAAAAATAGGATAGATGCTTGCTTTGAAGCACTCAAAGCAGAGGGCAGAAAGGCGCTGGTGACTTTTGTTACGGCGGGCGACCCCGATCTCGCGGCAACAGAGGATATCGTGCTGGAGATGTTTGACAAAGGCGCGGATATCGTGGAGATAGGTGTACCTTTCTCCGACCCCATAGCAGAGGGCGGTACGATACAGAGAGCTTCTCTCAGATCGCTGAAAAACGGCACGAACCTGGATCAGATCTTCGAGCTGGTGAGCAGGCTGCGCGATACCACCGACAAGCCCATACTTCTGATGATGTACATAAACACCGTATACCGCTACGGCACCGAGAGATTTTTCGAGAACTGCAAGAACGTGCAGATCGACGGCGTGATAATCCCCGATATGCCTTTTGAGGAGCGTGACGAGGTAAAAGAGTACGCCGATAAGACAGGCGTATACAGCATATACCTGGCTGCACCGACTTCCAAAGAGCGTATAAGCATGATCGCCGCTGAGAGCAAGGGCTTCCTGTATATCGTTTCATCTCTGGGCGTAACAGGTACAAGATCGGAGATAACCACCGATTTCAACGAGCTGCTGGCACCTCTGAGGGACGGCGACTATGTTCCCGGCTGCATCGGCTTCGGTATATCCAACGGCGAGCAGGCAAGGAAGATGGCAGATTACTGCGACGGCTGTATCATCGGTTCGGCAATAGTTAATATCGTGGAGAAATACGGCAAGGACAGCGTTCAGCCCGTAGGCGAATTCATAAGCAGTGTGAGAGAAGCACTGGATGCATAATAAATGATTCAAGCCCGTGAGGAATATGACCTCACGGGCTTTTGCTATATATCGCCGTTTTTAAATTTAAAATAACTGTCGTCCCGCCATTCAACACTGCTAAAAAGAGCGTATGACCTGCCGTTGTTTTCGCTGATAATATCCTGCGCTTCAACTGAAAATTCGCTGCCGAAGCAGTATGTAACGAGAGTTTTGTCAGCTATGCGGGCGAGAGCTTTTTCTGCAAATCTGCCTGTCACGACCGTCTTGCGGTCGGCGTGAATAACGATAAGGTTTACCGGCTCGGTGTTGTGTGTTATTCTGCCGAATACTCCCACAAATTGGGGCGGCAGATGTTTCTTAATATCACAGGCGGGAATATTTTCCCTTATGGTGTACTTCATCTTTCGGTGTCCCTTATTATACCTCCGCCGATGACATATTCGCCGTCATAGAAGACCACCGACTGTCCCTTTGATACCGCCTTGTGGGGATAATCAAACTCGACTTTAACAGTGGTATCATCTATCGGGAATACGGTACAGGGTACATCCTTCTGATGATAGCGGGTCTGTGCGGTGCATCGCATGGGGGCTGTCAGCTTTTCAAAGGCAATGAAGTTGACATCATCGGCTGTGAGGTATTTTGAGCATACCTCCTCTGCTGTACCCATCACCAGACGGCAGTTCGGTATATCCTTTGCGGTGACGAAAAGCGGCTCGCTGTAGGAAACGCCCACTCCCCGCCGCTGACCGATGGTGTAGTGTATAAGCCCCTTGTGCCTGCCCAACACGGTGCCGTCGGAAAGTACGATATCGCCTTCGGGCTGCTGACCTGCCCTTTCGGTAATGAAATCAGCATAATTGCCGTCGGGGATAAAGCATATATCCTGAGAGTCCCGCTTGTGGGCGTTGATAAGCCCGTTGCTTTCAGCGATGGCGCGTATCTCGGGCTTGCTCATATCTCCCACCGGGAAAAGGGTGTGCGCCAGCTGGTGCTGTGTCATCCCGTAGAGGACATAGCTCTGATCCTTTGACATATCCTGCGAACGCTTTAACAGCCATCTGCCGCTTGCTTCGTCATAATGCGAGGTGACATAATGCCCTGTGGCAATAAAGTCAAATCCCAGCATCAGCGCACGATCGAGAAAACTGCCGAATTTAAGGTGTTTGTTGCACTCGATGCAAGGATTGGGAGTGCCGCCGCAGAGATAAGTGTCCACAAAATTGTCCATCACACGGCTCTTGAACTCGTCCGAAAAATTGAACACATGGAAATCTATTCCCAGTTTCAGCGCCACAAGTCGGGCATCCTCCACATCATTCAGGGAGCAGCAGGTCTTTTCACGAACCCCGATATCCTCATTATTATATAGGTGCATAGTTGCACCCGCGACCTCATATCCCGCGTCCAGCAGCAGCTTTACTGCGGTCGAACTGTCCACCCCGCCGCTCATGGCAGCGAGAACTTTTTTATTCGCCATATTAACTATCCTTTTTATTGTACTGTATAATCGGTGAGACCCTCTTCTCTGCATATCCGCTGCCACATGGGTGACATACTGCGCAGACGCTTGACTGTGGCGGGGAGCACTTCCAGTATATAATCTATATCCTCCTCGGTATTGCAGTCACCTAGAGTGAGCCTTAATGACCCCTTTGCCGTTTGCTCGTCCAGCCCTATCGCCGTAAGTACATGGGAGGGATCGATGGAACCGCTGGCACAGGCAGACCCCGAAGACGCAGCTATGCCGCTGATATCCAGCGCCAGCACAAGGCTCTCGCCCTCGATGCCGCGAAATGATACGTTCACATTCCCCGCACTGCGCTGTTCCCTGCCGCCGTTGAGACGGGTATAAGGGATCTCTGCGAGTATGCCGTCGATGAGCCTGTCACGCATCGCGGTCAGGCGGGCGTTCCTCTCGGGGATATTTTCCACAGCTTCGGTTATCGCCGCACCCAGTGCTGCGATGCCTGCCACATTTTCGGTGCCCGCACGCTTGCCGCGTTCCTGCGCACCGCCGTGAATAAGGCTTTCAAGCTGTGTGCCGCTGCGGACATAAAGCGCACCCACACCCTTCGGTGCGTGGAATTTATGCCCCGAAAGCGAAAGCATATCTATATCCGTATTACGAAGATCAAATTTCATCTGTCCGATTGCTTGTACAGTATCTGTGTGGAACAGCACTCCCCTTTTGCGGCAGAGGGTGCCTATCTCATTTA
>NZ_CAMHRZ010000053.1 GCF_946187255.1 uncultured Ruminococcus sp. | reverse complement strand
GCCAGCATATCTCCGAAAAATAGTAGCGGCTTCGGGCGGCGGAGCCTGCGTTCCTGTGTTATCAGCAGAGAAAATACACCCGCCGCGAGCCCGTACAATACTCCTGACGGGAAAACGCCCAGCTCGGCGGCTGCTTCAAATATGCTCATCGGAACAGCTTCCCGAAAAAGCCCAGCCTGCTCACTGCATCCCGCTGACCGTATATCAGCGCCGATATCTTTCCGTCGATGTTGAGCTCGCCGCTCTCCACGCTCATCTCGCGGATATGCAGTTCTTCTCCCTTGATGGTAAGCTCGCCCAGCTGTGTGTACAGCACCACCAGGTTCTCGTCGAAGCGTTCCACATCGTTCACGCCCGTCAGCATCAGTTTGCTGCGGTTTTCCATAATGGCATTGTGTCTGCCCTGAATGTCTGTCATAGCTATCCCTCCCCTGAACAGTATACGTTGTTATACCTCCGAACATTCCAAAAATGTTATAAAAAAGTTGAGATAGCCTATTGCAAAATTGTAAAATATATGTTATAATTACTCCGTAAAGCTGTACTCGCGCAAGCGGGTAAACTGAATAATATTTTGTGCAATATCCAGAAGGAGGAAAATATCTGATGAACAAAAAGATCATTGCAGGCGTGGCAGCTGTGCTTATGGTGGCTTCCTGCGTACCTGCAAACTCATCGTTCAATTTCGCCGCTGTACCTGTGATCACAGCATCTGCGGCAGGCGTTGAAGTCAACGGCGTATCAATCTCGCTCAATAAGGACGGTTCCGTCCACCTCAAGGCTGATGACCTTTTCGAGCACGCAGGCATCTCTGACAGTTCTACCGAACTGCATATCGATATGAGCGATTGTGAGGAGGCAGCAGCATCAGTAGCGGGCGGTTCCCTCGATAATGTAAGAGTAGTCCTTGATGCACCCAGCATCTCACTCAGCAAGAAGGATGTATATCCTAACCTGTCGCATATCTTTTTTGAGGATAGTCTCGTTACTGAGGTAGGCAAGGGCTTTGCAAGCAACTGCCAGAACCTCCAGACTGTATCGTTCGGCGGTCATATCGATACGCTCCAGGATAATGCGTTCAGCAGCTGCGGCGTACTTCAGGGTACCTCAGGTACGACCCTCGACCTTTCAGGCATCGTCGAAATTGGAAACGGCGCTTTCAATTCCTGCGGTCATATAAACAATATCACGTTCACTGAGGGACTGAAAAAGGTCGGAAACAATGCGTTCAACAAGAACTCGACCCTCACAGCTGTGGATTTCCCCACTACACTCGAATATCTCGGTGACTACGCTTTCAACGGCTGCTCGCTGCTTGAAACTATAACGTTCTTTGGCAATGACACACTTAATAATCTGGGCAAGAACTGCTTCGCAAGCTGCGAGAAGCTGACTACCGTTACCGTAGAGGGCAAGAACTACAATACTCTGCCCGACGGTATGGATTCGCTGATGTGCGGCGACAGCCTGTTCGCTAACTGCACCTCTCTCCAGACTTTCGTATGGCCCTCGCGTTATGTGTTAGTATCTGAGAGCGCATTCTCGGGCTGTACAGCTCTGACCAGTTTCACCTTCGATGATATCGATAATTCCAACTGTGGTGCAATAAATTCCAATGCATTCCAGAAGTGTACCTCTCTCGTAAGCATAGAGATGCCTCAGAACTGCATTGCCATTGGTGCTACCGCTTTCGCTAACTGCACCAAGCTGGAGAAGGTAGTCGTATCCGACAGCCTTACTTTAGTAGGCAAGGGCGCATTCGCAAGCTGCTGGGTACTTACTCTCTACCCTCACTCCGATACTGCAAGAGTTAAGAACAAGGTAGTGCTCCCCGATACATGGGAATATATCGCTGAGAGTACCTTCGCTAACTGCTCGGGTCTGACTACTGTTGATATCAGCCCCGCTACATCTATCGACAAGTCTGCATTTGAAGGCTGCTTCTCTCTTAAGGCGGTGGATATCCCCGAAGCTGTTACCTCCATCAAGGATAAGACCTTCAAGGGCTGTACCGCACTGAAGGATGTAAAGGTATCCACACAGCTCGGTTCTATCTATGACTATGCTTTCCAGGATTGTACCTCGCTTGAAACATTCACACCCAACGGCGTGTCTGTTGAGCCTTTCACGGTACAGTTCCCCGCTGCCCTCGGTGGTGTGCAGAAGTACGGCTTCAATAACTGCTCGGCATTCAAGTACCTCAACTTCACCGATGATTCACAGTTCGCGGTAGTGGGCGAGAATTCCTTTGCAGGCTGTAAGAGCCTTCTCGGTTCCAGCAGCGAAGGCTCCGCTAACGATGTAATATCCATGCCCGTTCGTGTAAAGGAGATCCAGAAGTCTGCTTTTGCGGGCGATGAGTCGCTGACCAAGATCACATTCCTCGGTGATGTTACCACCATAGGTCAGAGCGCTTTCGAGAAATGTATCGCTCTTGAAGAGATCGTAATGAATGACTCCATCGAGCAGGTAAGTCCTTTCGCATTCAAAAACTGCGAGGCGCTCAAGCAGATGCCTTCGACCCCCGAAGGAAAGTCCGCATTCTCTCATGTAAGCACTATCAGCAACTCCACATTTGAGAACTGCAAGGCTATGGAAAAGGCATTCATACCCAAGAACATCACTCTCATAGGCGCAAGTGCGTTCAAGAATTGTACAGGTATGACTAAGGTAGAGTGGGAGGAAGGCTCCAAGCTCTCCGAGATAGGCGCTAATGCATTTGACGGCTGTGAGCAGCTGGCAAGGTTCTGCTCTTCTGAGGCAGACAGCAGCGAGGTGACCACATTCCCCAGCAATCTGCGCAAGATGAATGACAGCGTATTCAACAAGACCGCTCTCAAAGAGATCAAGATAGGTTCTCCCGCAGACGGTTCCGTTATACTCATGGGCAAGAACATATTCTCCAACAACACAGCGCTTGAAAAGGTAGATATGTCCGAGTCCAACGCCATCACTGTACCCGCTAACGCATTCTATCAGGATACCAATCTGAAGACAGTATACCTGCCCGAAAAGTCCATCGTTGAACTGGGTGAGAGCTGCTTCTACAGGTGCAGCTACCTGCACACTCTCGGCACCAAGAAGGATAAGGAAGGCGAGTATACCATCCCCGCAAGCTGTACTGTTATCAACAACAAGGCTTTCGAGAACAACTTCTGTATGCAGGTCATCAACTTCCCCGCAACTTCCACAAAGCTGAAGCTGTCGATGTTCAACATCTCCATCAAGGAAAAGGATGTTCAGGAAAATGGTTATACTCCTCTGGAGCGCATAAACGTTGATCCCGAGAATACCGAGTATATGAGTGAAGACGGTATCCTTTACAACAAGGAGAAGACCGCTCTGCTCTGCCGTCCTCTGTATATGCAGGGTGACTCCTTCACTATCCCCGAGACAGTAACTACTGTTGATGTCAGCGCCTGCGCTGCAAACAGCTTCCTGAAGAATGTCTATATCAGCGATAACGTAACGACTATCGATGATAAGGCTTTCTATGACTGCCACCACCTGGAGAGCGTTGAGTTCGGCAACAACGGTACGGTAACTCTCGGAAAGAGCGTATTCACAGGTGATAACAAGCCCATCGTTCTTTATGGTACAGCCGGTTCGACTGCACAGGCTTACGCTGAAAAGAACAAGGTTCAGACCACCTTCGTTGACAATGCACAGGTTGCCGCAAAGCTGACCATCACCGATAAGGAAGGTAAGGCTATCACCGGCAGCTATACACTGGCAAAGAAGAAAAGCAGCTATCAGTTCAAGTGTACACAGCTCACTGCTGACGGCAATGAGGCTGCTGATACTCTGAGATGGTCTACAAGCGATCCCGAAGTCGTTACCATCAACAATTCGGGCTACGCTAACCTCAAGGGCATGGGTACCGCTACCATCACCGTAACCAATGCTAACGGCACCGCAGTTGCTTCCATCAGCCTGACTGTAAATGAGTCCGGCAGCTCAGGTGTATTGGGCGATGTAAATGGCGACGGCGTTATCAATATCACCGACGTCGGCAAGCTGGCTGCTCATGTCAAGGGCGTTAAGTCCCTGACAGCAGACGAGATAAAGCGTGCAGATGTCAGCGGCGACGGCGCTATAACAGTTACAGACGTCAGCAAACTGGCAGCTCATGTAAAGGGTGTAAAGAAGCTCTGATATCTGTGACAGGTATCTTATACTGATGATCACGGGACAGCCGCAGAAATGCAGCTGTCCTGTTTTTTGTACCGCGTTATAACCGAATATGTAAAAATATTCGCATTTCACGAAAATTTGACGCATACTGCAATTTGTATAAAAATTTATAAAAATAGAGGAAAACTCTTGACAATTGTTCGGTGATGTTGTATAATAATTAAGACAGAGTTCAGAGAGTATACAATTTTTCTGAACTTGATGGATATGTAATATGGAATATCTTAAGGAGGAATTTTAAATGAGATTCAAAAAGTTGATCGCAGGCATGACAGCAGCTGCGCTGGCAACAGGTATGATGGCTATACTGCCCGCTTCTGCTGACGGAAAGACTGCGGCTGATATGCCCCTCAACGGTACACTGCTGAAGGCTGACGGTTCTTCCGTTACCGCTAAGGCTGTTTTCGCAAGCAAGGATGGTTCTGCAAAGGATAATACTTCCGCTGTTGATATCATCAGAGGTGAGAACACGCTGCGCATCACAGCAAAGAACGACAGCGGCGAAGAGACGGCAGCTACAGGTATTTCCGATCTCTGCATAGATTTTGAGGATATCTGCGATCAGTATCCGAACCTGCTGGTCAACGTTACCAAGGTACAGCTGATAAGCAAGGTATATAACGATGATGGTACTCCCACAATGGTCGAGAAGACCGATAAGGAGACGGGAGAGAAGTATATGGAGCAGAAGACCAAGGCCACTACTCTGAGGCCTGCTCCCAAGAAGGAGACCGATCCCAGGATAGACTATTCCAAGATAAGACAGGGCAATATCGAGTCTGATACTAACAACTGGAGAGTTGAGTTCCTCAGCCAGAACGGCGAGACCAAGAACGACAGCGCTATCGCTAATGTTGATGACCTGACTTATGACTTTATCGATATCACCTTCAAGGTATGGGATGACTCCAAGCTGGAGAAGCAGGTGCTGGATAACTATGTGATCAATGCGGATGATGCTTGCTTTGAGGGCTACTATGAGGAGCCGACAGGAGCGACCAAGGCGAGATCTTACAGGAACTTCGTATATCTCTGCGGTCAGTTCGATGAGACCGATAAGACCTCCGCATTCGTTAACTGCTGGGATCTTTCTACCGTAACAGCTATTACCTACTTCATCAAGGGCAATGAGGCTATGCTGTCTACCCGTGACTGGTCAGGCTTCGGTATCGGTATCTCCACTACTGCTCAGAACTGGTATCAGATAGAGTCTACCAATCAGGTATACCAGATAGACAAGGACGGCAATTATGTTGACGCTGACAAGGACGGCTTTGCCGATCTTGTTAAGCCTGCATCTCTCGTTAAGATCGAGGATGGTATGTATGCGATAACTATCGTCAAGAAGCCCGGCGACTTCGGCACAGCCGATGAGGAGAAGAGCTTCTTCAGCCCCTTCGACCAGGGTGCAAGGATATGGCTGAACGACTGGAACAACGATGAGAGCGGTGAAGCTGTATTCCAGCTCGACCACATCGTACTCAACCCCTCCGAAGAGAATGTATATATCCCCGATAAGATCGATGTATCTACCGGCGAGCACATAAAGCAGACCTATACCAAGCCAACATGGGACGATTTCAATCAGAAGGATACTGATGACAATCCTACCGGTGAAGAGGACGGCATACTCGGTGATGTCAACGGCGACGGTACTATAAACGTTTCCGATATCAGCATGGTAGCCGCTCATGTCAAGTCCGTCAAGTCCATGAACGAAGCACAGTCCAAGCGTGCTGATGTTAACCGTGACGGTATCGTCAACGTTTCCGATATAGGAATGCTCGCTGCTCATGTAAAGAACATCAAGGCTCTGCCTAAGGACTAAGATAAAGTCCGAAGTACCTTTTATAGTTAACGACAAAGGGCTTTGATCAGGATATCAACAGCGTTTGCGCTGCATCAACGATCTCCGTACTTTCATGTGCGGAGATCATTTTTGCGCACATATAACCCAAACCGGAATAATATAACAAAGTACTAATGAACACCAACAGTGTTACTGTTGGTATCCGCTGCGGGAACGCTCCTGCTCGAATGCAAGAAGTATCTGCTTTTCCATTTCATCCCGCACTTCGGCGGTCATGGGGTGAACGATATCACGGTACTCACCGTTCTCGTCGCGCCTGCTGGGCATGGCAACGAACAGCCTGCGGTCGCCCTGCACTATTTTTATATCATGGACCGCAAATGCGTCGTCTATGGTCACGCTGACGATCCCGCGAAGCCTTCCGCAGTCGAGTATCTTCCTTATCTTGATCGCTGTTATATCCATGTTTTACGTCCTTTTCGCGCATTCGTCATGCACCTGTAAAAAATGTAATTGTACAAAAAAACTGCTACAATAATTTAACCGCTTATGTGTAGAATATTCTCAGAATGTTCTTATTTTTTTGCGAAAAAGTAGTATAATAAAGTAGAATAAATGTTTCACTTTTTTATGAGAGGGAGGAACGGGAATATGGGTTCTGTTCTAACAGATGAAGTTTTAAGTAAGATAAAAAGAGTTCATTTTATAGGTATCGGCGGCTCGGGTATGTACCCGCTGGCACAGATATTCCACTCAAAGGGCTATGAGATAACAGGTTCGGACAATAACGAGACAGAAACGCTGGATGCCGTTCGCAAGCTGGGCATAAAAGTGTTTCTCGGACAGAGAGCTGAAAATATTCAGGGCGCAGAACTGATAATATATACCGCCGCTATCATGGCGGATAATCCCGAACTCATCGCAGCAAAGGCAAGCGATGCCATCGTATGCGAAAGGGCTGATATACTGGGCGTTATAACAGGGTGGTACGAGAATGCACTGTGTGTCTGCGGCACTCACGGCAAGACCACCACTTCTTCCATGCTGACACAGATATTTGTGGACGCAGGCGAGGACGTAAGCTGTGTCATAGGCGGCAAGCTGCCGAGTATAGGCGGTTCGGGACGTGCGGGCAAGTCGAAGGATATGGTCTGCGAGGCTTGTGAATATCAGGATCATTTCCTGAAGCTGCATCCCGACTGTGCGATAATACTCAATGTTGATGCAGACCATCTGGAGTATTTCAAGAATATTGAAAATATCATAAAGAGCTTCCATACATTCGCGGAAATGGCAAGCAGTGCGGTGATATTCAACGGCGACGACGCCAATACCCGCAAGGCGATAGAGGGTATCTCAGGCAAGACGCTCATCAGCTTCGGCTGGGATAAGAGCAATGACTATTCGGCAGTGATACGAACCAAAAAGGGTCTTGTGACCACCTTCGAGGTATTCTACAAGGGCGAGAGCGTCGGTGAGATGGAGATCAATGTTCCCGGTGATCACAACGTGCTTAACGCATTGGCTGCACTGGCTGCTGCAAGGTATTCGGGTATAGGGTATGAGGCTGCCGCAAAGGGTCTTGCCAGCTTTCACGGCGCGATAAGACGCTTCCAGCTGATAGACAAGGTCAGGGGACTGACGATTGTCGATGACTACGCACACCATCCCAAGGAGATCGAGGTAACGCTGAAAGCGGCAAAGGGCCTTGATTTCAACAGGGTGTGGGCAGTGTTCCAGCCTTTTACCTATTCGCGCACCGAGATACTGATGGACGATTTCGCACGGGCGCTGGAGATAGCGGATATATCCGTCATCACCGATATTATGGGCAGCCGTGAGAAGAACGAGCATGGGATCTATACCGAGATGCTGGGCGCAAAGACCAAGAATGCAGTCTGGTTCGATACCCCCCATGAGGTGGTCGATAAGCAGACCGCCGAACAGAAGGAAAAGAACTTCGGCGAATGTATTGACTATATCATAAGTAACGCACAGGAAGGGGATATCATAATCACCTTCGGATGCGGCGATGTTTACAAGCTCGCAAAGAAGCTGGCAGCAAGGCTGAAGGAGAGCGACTGACACTTGGGGAGGAAATACTCATGAAAGTCACCGATAACGAGCGAAAGGTATTTGAATTCATTAAGTCAAGAGTGCAGGAGGGCTATCCTCCGACGGTCAGGGAGATATGTACCCATTTCGGCTTCAGATCAACATCTACGGCACACAGGTATATCAAGACCCTGACTGCAAAGGGATTCCTTGAAAAGAGCGAGAACCAGAACCGCGCCATAAAGCTGGTGGGCGGCGGCGGTATGCTGATACCTATGGTGGGTACTGTTACGGCGGGCACACCTATCACTGCGATAGAGTATGTCAGCGAGTATATCAGCTTCCAGCCCGCACGCACCTACGGCAATCCGCTGTTTGCATTGAAGGTAAGGGGAGATTCAATGGTAAATGCGGCGATACTCAACGGGGACACCGTCGTTGTCGAACAGACTCCCGTAGCTGAAAACGGACAGATCGTAGTAGCAATGGTGGAAGGCGAAGAAGCAACGGTGAAGACCTTCTATAAGGAGGACGGGCATTTCAGGCTCCAGCCCGAGAATGACACAATGGAGCCCATAATCGTCGAGAATGTGGATATTCTTGGCAAAGTAGTCGGTGTTATAAGGTATATTTAAACAGCTGTCCGATAAGGGCAGGATATATGGGTCATAATATTGAGGGAAAACGGATATAGCCTCATAAACGGTATAATTTGGGAAGGATAAAGATACATGAAAATAAACTGCCGATTTTGCGGTGCCAGCGTAGATAGCTCGGCTAAAATATGTCCGGGATGCGGGAAGGTCATGCCCGCATATCACGGGGTAGAAGCAGGTGGAGGATCGCAGTTCTCTAACTCGAACAAGCGCGACGGTCTGACCAACAACCGTATACGCACACAAACGCCCTATGCGGCAAATCGTTCGGGCAGACAGATGGACAAGCTGGATCCTAATTATGGTACAAAAAAGGCGAGAAGAGAGCATTTGCCCGATAACTATGACCCGAGAAAAGAGGGTATAAAACAGCAGCCCTTTACTACGGGTACGGGTACCGGCAAGCAGGCGTATGTCAGCAAGCTGGGGAACGGGATAGGTTACTTTTTCACGTTCATCCTTATCATCATGATCGCTTTTATAATGTACGCCACCGCCAGAGTTCTCGCTGTGACACGCTCTAGCTATGATTTTGAACTGGGTTCGGGTATGCACCTGGCAAATAAGAATTACGGGGAAGCCTTCGATGCTTATTTTAAGGAACAGCATTGGTGGTTTGATATCACCTGCAATAAAGTGACTTTTCGCGGAACCAACAGCAACGGTGAGGAATACGAAATGTGGTTCGGCAGAACAGCGGACGGTCAGACAGCAGTCAAGGAGCTGTATATCGACGGGCAGAAGGTGTTCAACGAGAACAACCGTATAATGGAAGCATACATACTCAGCGCATTCATGACCGAAAAGGATATTCAGCACGCCACTGCGTTGGGCAGGGGCGCGGATACTGTCTAGCCGGGTCTATAAAGTATAGGATATATGAAAATACGGACAGCCGTTGAAGTCAGCGGCTGTCCGTATTTTTTGTCGGATCATTCTCTGTTTTTAAGTACCTCTGCGGGGGTTATCCTGTTCAGCTTGCGTGTTAACATTGCACTGCTTACAAAATATACCAGCAGTATCGCACCGTATATGATAAGGTAGAGATAGGGCGGGAAATCCAGCACCATCAGGCAGGCAACGTTCGGGATAAAGCTGGGATAGATGCAGTCCATGAGGAATTTCGCAAGAGGTATGCACACCAGCGCTCCCACAGATATTATCGTCAGATTGCCGTTCAGGTAGAGACTGCGCACCTCTTTGGGGCGGTAGCCGAATATCTTTATCAGCGATATGCCGAAGGAACTGCGGTCGATCATAACGCCCATCATCAGGTACATCACCACTATGAATATCACAGTGCCCGCGATCATCAGCGTGTATACCAGCGAGCCCATCTGCTCCACAAATACTCCCGAACTCTTTTCGATGTCGGCTTTGCTTGTGACGCTGTACAGCCTGCCGCTGTCAATGTCAAGCTCGTCTTTGGAGTATACAGCGTTGAAGTAGTCCTCATCCTCACCGAAAAGCTCACGCATACTGTCTATATCCATGAATATGGTAAATCCGGGAGAGTACTCCGCAATATCCGTGACAGTGAAGCTGTGGTCGATGTCGTTGGCGCTGTCGGTAAAGGTCACGCGGTCACCGACTTTGTAGCCGAAGCGCTGCATCAGTGAATTGTTTATGACTGCTTTGTTCTTGCCCTTTTCGGGACGGGCATCAAAGTACCTGCTGTTCTTGTTAAGCCCGATGACCGTTACATCGAGAGTGTAGCCCATGCAGTCGGTGGAAAGGGTCTCGATATATGCACTCTCGCCGCCTTCGGGCACTTCTTTTTCGGGGTATTTGTAGAGATACATATACTCATAATGGGTATCGGCAACATTGTCGGTCTTTACCGCCTGACACATCACCATGCAGTCCAGTCCCAGCATCACCACCATCAGCGATACCAGCATACCGAACACCACCGTCACCGCCGAACGCACCTCACGCACCATCTGCCTTATGCGGAACATGGTGATAAAGCTCTTTGAACGGATATTGAACCTTCGGTAGCTTGAAGCGCTCTGCTCGTTCTTTATGAGGGAAAGTGCCGTGCGGGACAGCTTCTTGTTGATGACCAGCGCATTGACTATCGCTGAGATAACGGGCGGCAGTACAAGTCCGTAGACCAGCAGATACGGCGCATAGCATATATCGTACTGCGGCAGCGAGAAGTAGCCGTAGCTGCCTTCCAGTTGTGTGCCGATGCCTATGGGAGAAAATCCCAGTGCTGTGCCAATGATACCACCAATGAAAGCGATGATGGTCGGCAGAGTGATGTAATGGCGCAGCAGGTCTTTTTTCCTAACGCCGAGAGAATACAGCGCACCGATGACAGGCGCTTCGCTTTCCACACGGTGAACCACGAAGACCGATATCACATACCCGAAAAGTACCAGTATGATGACACCTGCCACAAGTCCCGCGTTCTTGTCCATCACCACATCGCCCGCCGCCGCTTCGATGCGCTCGTTGTCCTCACGGGGAACGAATGAGGTAAGGTTGTCTATATCAATATCGAACACTTCGTCCAGCAGTTCGGTCATGCCGCTGTTGAACTCGTTCACTCCGCTGTCAAGTTCGCCCGCACCGTCGGCGGCTTCGGTTACTCCGTCCGTGTATTCGGTGATGCCATTGCGGTAGTCTATTATCCCTGTAAGGCTCTCTTTGAGTGAGGAAAGTTCCTCCGAACCTGTGGCTTTTATCAGCTTGTCAAGCTCATCGGAGTAGTTCTCCTCCGTCAGCGTAACGCTGATCTTTGCCGCCGCCAGCCTTTCGTTAGCTTGTGCGAAGTATGCGCTGACCAGCTGCTGTGCCGCATCGTTCAGTTCGGCGCTGTGACTGTCAAGCTCATCCATGCCGTCTTTCAGTTCCTTTGAACCGTCGGAAAGCTCAGCCATACCGTCCTCTATCTCGCGGCGGTCAGCGAGGATATCATCTATCGTCTCGCGGAAGTATTTGTCTTCCACCTTTGTATAGTCGAGTTGTATTGATCTTATATTCTCCTTCAGGTCTTCGCCTGTCACGCCCTCTCCCAGCTTGTAGGCGTAAACATACTCCTCCGCTTTCAGCTCGGAGTTTTCTCTCACCTTTTCATAAAAGCTGTCCGTCACGAATATCAGCCCGAAGTATCTCGACTGCACTGCCGTATCTGAGAGTTTCGCCTTTGGCTGGTCGTAATCGGGCACACAGCCGATGCCCGTCACCTTGAATTCTATCCCGCCTGCGTTGACGGTATCGCCGACTTTTACCTTGTTCTCGGCGGCATAGCGCTTTTCGAGCACGCACTCGCCGTCATTTTCAGCAAGCCTGCCCTCGTCGAGTATCAGCTTGTCGATATCACTGCGGTCCTTGAACATACGCAGTACGGTGTCTTCATCAACCACAAGGTCGGTGTAGAACTCCGCCTGCAAGGTGGTACCGTCCTTTGTCAGCGATGATATCTCGGCATCGGTCAGCGGCAGGAAAGTGGTGAAAAAACCATCCTGCGTGTTGAATTCCCTGCGCTTTTCCACCGTGCCGCGAAGTACAGTCTCTGCCGAACCAACTATACCTATCACAAGATATATACCCATTGCGATGACCAGTATCAGCGCCGGGTATCTTCCGAAGCCCGCCCGCAGATCACGCGGCAGGCGCTTTCTCAGTACTCTGTTCATCACAAGTCCTCCAGTTCGGCGGCGGGTACACGCTTTTCGTTCTCGTAGTCTTTGCGTATCATGCCGTCCTTGATCACTATCACCTTATGCACCATATTTTTTATGGAATTGTTGTGGGTGACGATAAGCATGGTGGTGCCGTATTTCGCGTTGATCTTTTCGAGAAGTATAAGTATATCCCGCGATGTCTTTGAATCCAGCGCACCCGTCGGCTCATCGCAAAGCAGAAGCTTGGGATTTTTGATAAGCGCCCTTGCGATGGCGACCCTCTGCTGCTGACCGCCCGAAAGCTGTGAGGGGAATTTGTTCTGATGCTCGGTGAGTCCCAGAACGTCCAGCAGTTCGTCCATATCCAGCGGTGAGTCGGTCAGATACCCGCAGACCTGTATATTCTCACGCACCGTGAGGTTCGGCACCAGATTGTAGAACTGGAATATGAACCCCAGATAGTCGCGGCGGTAGTCGGAAAGCTCTGCGGGCTTCAAGCCGAATATCTCCTTGCCGTCCACCTTTACCGAACCCGAATCCATAGTGTCAAGCCCGCCGATACAGTTGAGCAGCGTGGATTTTCCCGAGCCGCTGGTACCCTGTATGACGCACATCTGACCTTTTTCCACTGTTGTGCTGACACCTTTCAGCACCTGAATGTAGCTTGTGTCCTTGCCGTAGCTTTTCTTGATATCTGTTATCTCCAGAAACATATTTTGTTCTCCTTTCAAAAGTTAACTAAGACTAACTTGACTGCATGGTATGGTGTATCATCACCATACCCGATACCTATTTATCATCTTCAAGCGCAAAATCTATCCACGCCTTGACCAGCATATCCATCACGGGACATATAAACCCTAGGGCGCTTTCCTTGTCGGGCTCATGTTCTATCATGTGCAGGAAAGCATTTATCTGCACATGGCAAAGCCAGTGGAGCATTTTTTTGTTGACCCTTTTGCCCGGCATCACAGCGGCAAATCTTTCAGCCATTTTGATGTATACCTTATCCATGCGGTCAATAAGCGCATCGATGAAATGCTCGTACTTCGAGCCCGCCGAACCTTTGAGAAGTATGGTCATCTCATCCAGATTATCATATATAACATCCACCAGCTGTTTCGCAAACTCGTCATGGTCGCCGTACTGCTGTTTGTAGGCGAGAAAGTCCTCTTCGGTATCCTGCGTAAAATGTGTCTCTATCACATTCATAAGTTTTTGCAGCGCACTGCCCACAACGCCGTCAAACAGTCCGTTCTTGTCCCCGAAGAAGAAATACACCGCTCCCGTGGTCAGTCCCGCATCGCCGGTTATCTTTCTCAGTGAAGCCTTTGCAAAGCCCTTTTCGAGAAATTCCCGCTTTGCACATTCGATCAGTTTTTCACGGCTCTCGCTGTTGTTTATCTTATCTGTCATAGTCTCCTCCTTTCAGATAACAGTGTTACCTAACACTGTTATCTTAACACGTTCTGCTTGCTTTGTCAAGCACAGTCCGAATTATTCGTCATATCAAACAAGAATGCGCAGCAAGATCACTGCACGTTTCGGTATATAAAACAAAACAGCCGTATCGCAAAAGATACGGCTGTGAA
This sequence comes from uncultured Ruminococcus sp., assembly GCF_946187255.1. Lineage (GTDB taxonomy): Bacteria > Bacillota > Clostridia > Oscillospirales > Ruminococcaceae > Hominimerdicola. The sequence goes on along the minus strand of NZ_CAMHRZ010000053.1, from coordinate 1,986 downwards.
ATGTTTGATTATGCGGTGGGAACAGCTTTGTGCATACCGAGTTTTTGATCGGCATCGTCACTCTGTTCGTGGCGGATGCTGTTTTCGATCTCTTCTGCACGCAGAAGTGCGTTATCGATATGGTCGCAGAAATTCTTTTTGTCAATTATCTCGGTGAGTCCTGCCTTTTCCATTGCGTGGAAGGGCTGTTCGTTCACATGGGAGAATACTACGTTAACATTATGCTTGGTGCAGCGCTTTACGATATCAGCCAGCGAAGCAACGCCCGAAGCATCTATGGCGGGAACGTTTCTCATCCTTATGACGAGTACGTCGATATCCTTGTCATCCAGCATATACCTGAATTTATCCGATGCTGCAAAGAACATGGGTCCGTTTATCTCGAATACGCGGGTGTTTGCGGGTATGCGCTTGAGCTTGATGTTGTCGGGGTCGGTGTCCTCGTCGTCAAGGTCGATCCAGGTGTGCGCTTCGGTAACGTCAGCCATACGCTTCATGAACAGCAGTGCAGCCATTACCATGCCTACGCCTATAGCTACCACCAGGTCGAACACAACTGTCAGCACAACAGTAAGGCAGAGTACCGCAACGTCGCTTTTGGGTGCGGTCTTTATCATGTCGCGGATATTCTTCCAGCCGCACATATTGTATGCAACGATAAAGAGTATCGCTGCGATGGTGGGCATGGGTATCAGCGATGCGTAAGTCATCAGCTTAACGAGCATTACCAGAAGCACTACGGAATGAACCATACCCGATATGGGGGTTCTGCCGCCGTTCTTTACATTTGCGGCAGTTCTTGCGATGGCGCCCGTTGCGGGGATGCCGCCGAACAGCGCAGAACCGATATTGGCAGCGCCCTGTGCGATAAGCTCCATGTTGGAACGGTGCTTTGAACCGATCATACCGTCAGCGACTACGCAGGAAAGCAGAGACTCAACAGAAGCCAGCAGCGCGATGGTGAATGCGTTGGGCACCATAGCCTTCACCTGTGCAAAGCTGAACTCGGGCAGAGTGAGCTTCGGGGGAGCGGAGGATATGGAATACAGGTCACCTATGGTATTAACGTTGATATGACCCAGCTTTACGATAGCCGAAGTCAGCAGTACAGCGATAAGCGAAGCGGGTATCTTATCCAGCTTTTTGGGCCAGAGTATCAGCACAGCCAGCGCGATCATACCGATAGCCAGTGCCTGCCAGTTCAGCGTGCCTATGCATCTGCCTATTTCTGCCAGTTTATCGGTAGTCTCAATGGGTGCGTTCCTGAAAGTCAGTCCCATGAAGTCCTTGACCTGTCCGATGACTATAGTCACGGCTATACCAAAGGTGAAGCCTGCGGTTATCGTGCCGGGAATGTACTTGATAAGGCTGCCGAAGCGGCACAGACCCATGACGATCATGATGATGCCTGCCATAACGGTGGATATTATCAGTCCCGACATACCCTCCTTAGCTACGATGCCTGCGACGATAGTTGCAAATGCAGCGGTCGGTCCTGCGATCTGCACACGGCTGCCGCCCATGAAGGCTACGATAAATCCTGCCAGGATGGCGGTATACAGACCCTGCTCGGGTCCCACGCCCGAAGCGAGTGCAAGTGCGATCGACAGCGGCAGTGCGATTATCGCCACGATAACGCCCGCGATAAGGTCATTTACCAGCTGTCCTTTGGAATAGGTCTTCATCACCGAGAACAGCTTTGGTTTCAGCTTGTTTTCGGTGGGCTTTTGGTTAACGCGATCCATTGAAACTCATCTCCGTAAAATATTTACCGTGTCTAACAGGGGCACAGCTTTACCATTATACTACTATATTTCGGTGATTTCAATGTATTTTTTATGACCTTTCAAATTTTGTAGGCTTGTTCAACTTTTTATTTACTTACTGCGGATTTGTGTGGATTTTGCAGAAGTCTGCACGAAAAAAGCCGCGTCTCAAACAGAACAGTCCGAGATTTTGGCTCGCAGAGAGTTGATTTATGAGCTG
>NZ_CAMHRZ010000052.1 GCF_946187255.1 uncultured Ruminococcus sp. | reverse complement strand
GTTTGCAGGTGTCGCACTGATGATACTTGGCGGCAGACCGTATGAACGTACCAAATAGCAATCATGTCATAAAAAAATACTATAATAAAGAAGGTAATCGAAATGGCAAGCAATTATTTTTGTGAGGGTGTTGACAAAGCCCCTCAGAGATCACTGTTCAATGCACTGGGCTTTACAAAGGAAGAAATGGAGAGACCTCTGGTAGGTATCGTTTCTTCGTTCAACGAGATAGTTCCCGGTCACATGAATATCGACAAGATCGTTGAAGCTGTAAAACTGGGCGTCGCTATGGCAGGCGGTACCCCGGTCATGTTCCCTGCGATAGCTGTATGCGACGGTATCGCTATGGGACATCAGGGCATGAAGTACTCACTGGTAACAAGAGACCTCATCGCTGACTCCACCGAATGTATGGCGCTGGCACATCACTTTGACGCTCTTGTTATGATACCCAACTGCGACAAGAACGTTCCCGGTCTGCTGATGGCTGCTGCAAGAGTAAATGTTCCTACCGTATTCGTATCGGGCGGACCTATGCTGGCAGGCAGAGTCAAGGGCAGCAAGACTTCCCTTTCAAGTATGTTCGAGGCAGTGGGCTCCTTCAATGCGGGCACCATGACACTGGAAGACGTCCAGGAATTTGAAGACAAGGCTTGTCCTTCCTGCGGTTCATGTTCGGGTATGTACACCGCAAACTCCATGAACTGCCTGACCGAAGTACTGGGTATGGGTCTTCGCGGAAACGGCACCATCCCCGCAGCTTATTCCGCAAGGATAAAGCTGGCTAAGCAGGCTGGTATGCAGGTAATGGAACTGCTCAAGAAGAATATCCGTCCCCGCGACATAATGACGGAGAAGGCTTTCAGGAACGCTATCGCTGCTGATATGGCACTGGGCTGCTCGACAAACTCGATGCTTCACCTGCCCGCTATCGCACATGAATGCGGCATAGAGCTGGATCTTGAACTGGTAAACGAGATCTCCGAGAAGACTCCCAATATCTGTCATCTGGCTCCTGCGGGTCACGCTTATATGGAAGATCTCAACGAGGCAGGCGGCGTATACGCTGTACTCAACGAGCTGGCAAAGAAGGATCTCATATCCACAGACTGCATGACCTGCACAGGCAAGACTGTTGCTGAGAATATCGCAGGCATAGTAAACAAGGATACCAACATCATCAGACCCATCGACGATCCCTATATGCCCAACGGCGGTATCGCAGTACTCAGAGGCAACCTGGCACCCGATACCTGTGTTGTAAAGAGATCTGCTGTTGCTCCCGAGATGCTCAAGCACGAGGGTCCCGCAAGAGTATTTGACAGCGAGGACGAGGCTATCGAAGCTATACGCGGCGGAAAGATCGTTCCCGGCGATGTTGTGGTAATAAGATACGAGGGTCCTAAGGGCGGTCCCGGAATGAGAGAGATGCTCAACCCCACCTCCGCTATACAGGGCATGGGTCTCGGCTCAACTGTTGCACTTATCACTGACGGACGTTTCAGCGGTGCGACAAGAGGTGCCGCAATCGGTCACGTTTCTCCCGAAGCAGCTCTCGGCGGCAATATCGCTCTGGTCGAAGAGGGCGACATCATCGCTATCGACATCAACGCCCACAGCATCGAGCTGAAGGTGAGCGATGAAGTCCTGGCTGAAAGAAGAAAGAACTGGACTCCCAGAGAGCCCAAGATCAAATCGGGTTATCTTGCACGTTACGCTTCGCTGGTCACATCCGCTAACAGAGGCGCAGTGCTTGAGATAAAGTAATACGGTATTATTTATTTGAACGGAGGAAATCAACATGAAGAAGGTAATCTCGACAATACTGGGCATATTATTCGTTATCATTGTAATATGCGGCGTATTCGTATGCACTTATGTATTCAACGAGCCCAGCCACGATAGAAACACTGATTCCAGACAGCTCATACTCGGCTACTGGACAGACGAGGATGATGATATCAGATTCTATTTCGACCAGAGCGGCGAATTCAAGATCGTCAAGGCAAGCGATGAGTCTCATATCTATGCACAGGGCTATTTCAAGATCAACGAAGACGCAGGCAAGATCAAGATGATGGTAATGCCCAACAAGGAGAGAGATGCGTCCTTTGATATGGGCGAAAAGCTGAAGATGTTCACAGAGATCACTTACAGGAACCTCGATTCCGAGGAGCCCAACTACAACAAGGGTTGGACATTCCTGACAGACAAGCAGCGTAAGGAGATCATGGAGGCTCCCTCCAGCTGTAAGTTCATCATGAGCAACGCCGATGAGACTGTTTACAACTGCGAAAGAACCAGAACCATAAGAGATTTCAACGGTGACGAACAGTCCGAGCAGAGAATGGATCAGGGCGGTTTTAAGTAAACTATGGAGCTCCTGATAAAAAATGTCAGAGCCTGCGATCCTCAGAGCGGGCTGGACATGATCACGGATATAGCGATCAATGGCGGTGTAATAACCGCCATTGGCGTAATTGAGGAAAAAGATGACAACACCAGAGTAATAGACGGCAAGGGCAGGCTTTGCGCTGTTCCCGGACTTTTTGATATGCACGTCCACTTCCGCGACCCCGGACTTACCTACAAGGAGGACATCCTGACAGGTGCCAACGCCGCAAAAGCGGGAGGCTTCACGGGGGTCGCCTGTATGCCCAACACTAAGCCGCCCATCGATTCACCCGAAGGGGTACAGTATGTATTCGACAAGGCAAAGAAGACGGGTATCGATGTTATACCCTACGCCTGCGTGACAAAGGGAATGAACGGCAAAGAGCTGTGTGATTACGACGGGCTGAAAAAGGCTGGCATCACAGGGATATCCGATGACGGCAAGCCTGTTGAGAATGCGGAGCTCATGAGAAGGGCGCTGGAGCTTTCCAATGAGAACGGACTGATAATCACCTCTCACTGCGAAGACCTCAACATAATCAACGGCGGTATCATCAACAAAGGCGAGGTATCGCAAAAGCTGGGCGTGAAAGGCATGGACAGGGCGAGCGAGGACAGCATCACCGCCCGCGAGATAACTCTTGCAATGAGCTGTGATGCAAGGATACATATATGCCATGTATCCACCTGGGGCTCGGTGGATATCATCAGGGCGGCAAAGCGCGACGGCGTAAAAGTCACCTGCGAGACCGCGCCGCACTACTTCACCTACACCGAAGAAAAGCTGCTGAGCCGCGACGCGGACTACCGTATGTCTCCGCCGCTGAGAACGGAGAGAGACAGAAAGGCGATAGAGGAAGCACTGCTTGACGGCACGATAGACTGCATCATCACCGACCACGCACCCCATTCCGCGGAGGAAAAGGCAGATTTTGAAAAAGCGCCCAACGGTGTTGTGGGCTTGGAGACTTCCCTGGCGGTGACACTGACACAGCTTTATCATACAGGTAAAATGAGCCTTGACAGGCTGGTAGAAGTTATGAGCATAAACCCGCGAAAGATACTGGGGCTCGAACCCATAAAGATAGCTGTGGGCGAAAGGTGTGACCTTTGTATATTCGACCCCGACTACGAGTGGGAGGTCATTCCCGAAGAGCTGAACTCAAAGAGCAAGAACAGCGTATTCAAAGGTGAAAAACTGAAAGGGCGGAATATGTACACCATTTGCCGCGGCAAGGTGGTATTCAGCCTGTAAGACAAAGAAACAAAGAAAAAGAGATGATAAAATGAAAAAGATAATAAGCATCATTATGACGGCGGCACTGGCGTTCGCAATGACAAACATAAGTGCATTTGCTGAAACAACAGGCGGCGAGGACATCGCAGCCGAGCCAAGCGATGTTGTTACAAAGGACGGACTGATCTACGAAATTTACGAAGACGGCGGAAATGCCGTTCTTTCGGGGACAAATGGCAATCTGCCCGCGGAACTGGTGATACCCGATAAAGTTGATGACTACACCGTGACCGGGATAGCGGAATACGCACTGACGAACGTGACGATCACCTCCATAACTCTTCCGGATACGGTAAAGGAGATAGACGAGAACGCTTTATCCTCGTGTTACCTGCTGGAAAGCGCCGATCTGGGACAGGTTGAGGTCATCGGCAGATACGCCTTTGATAACTGCACCGCATTACAGACGGTGGTCTTCGGTGATAGTTTAAAGCGCATAGAAGCCTGTGCTTTCTCCTACTGCGAGACATTGCCGTATATCGAATTCCCCGAAAGCCTTGAAAGCATAGGTGACAGGGCATTCTACTGCTGTCCCGCGCTTAAAGAGATGCACCTGCCCGCAGGACTTGAACATATAGGCGACTGCGCCATAGGCTTTAAGCCCACAGAAGACGCCATGTTCTATACGGGCTACGACTTTCCGGATATGATCGTCGGCGACTTGAATATCGTAGCCGAGCCGTTCACCTTTGGGTACTATTATGCATACCACTACGGCTTTATATACTGCGGTGAGACCACTTACGACCCTTATGCGGTGGGTACCTACGGTGCCTACTGCAAGTCGCTGCAGGAAAATGCGGCAAACATGACTCACCCCGATGCCCGGTACACTGCGGACGCTGAGTTTGAAGCGGAAGATAATGATATTAAAAGTATCCTTCGCGGGATACCGCAGTATGTGAAAACAGGCGGCATCATTGCTGCGATAGCTATCATACTTATCATATTCTGCAAAAAGCTGTTCAAGCCCGACCGCCGCTACGACAGCAGGGGCAACAGGATGAGGTGATACTGTGCTGAGGAAAAAGATCAGACAGGTGAATGACAGCCATCGCAAGCCCCTTTACAATGTCACGGAAATGCGGCTATATTCGGCGGACAACGAGAAGATAGAGCTGGAATTCAAACCTATGTACATCCCCGAAGACAGGGCGGTGGACTGGGACGATTTCAACAGGTACGACAGCATGATGATCTTTCAGACAGACTATGAGAGACTGCTTTCGCCGCTGATAGACAGCCTTTACCCGCTTACAGCCCCCGATACGGGCGAAGTGGAAAATGCGCTTGATTACTGCTTTGAAAACTTTATCGGCAGTGATGACAGGACGCAGCTGCTTGTGCTGATAGAGGAAAAGGCTCATACCTGTGCGGATGAGGAGCGGGAGTTTTATAATGAACTGCTGTTATTTCTCAAAGAAGCCGAAAAGAAAAGCCCGTATCTCTGCATAGAGGGCAACCTGTGAGGTGGACTATGCGCAAAGAGATACTCAGAGAAGAGGGGCATGATGTCACCGTGCTGCGGCTGTATTCACCCGAGGATGAAAAGGTGATGATCGAGATATGCCCCGCCTATTATACCGAGGACGGCAATGTATTCTGGGACAGGTATGACAGCCTGCGGGTGTATCACACAGACAGTGCGCGGCTGCTTTATCCCGTATTTGACAGGCTCTTCCCTGTGACAGACCCCGACCCCAATGGCTGGGGAGTGCAGGAACGCTTCGACCCCACAGCACCCAACTGGCTGGGCAGGGAGGATATGCTGAAGCTGGCAGCGCTGATAAAAGAGCGGTGTTCGTCTGCGGACACGGCTGAAAAGGAGTTTTACGGTGAGGTGCTGGGATTTATCGAAAACTCGGCATATATAAGCGAGATATTCTGCATCTTCGGGAACTTGTGAGGTGAGTGTATGGCACTGATGATAACGGCTTTTCATGTGCTTGCACAGGAGAAGGGCGACAGATACCTGTTTGACCCCGATGAATGCGAGATCATCGAGCGCAGTATGTGCTGTTCGTGCGAGGGGCTGCTTGATTACCCGCATATCCCCGAAGCAGAGGTCATGGCGGCATTTATCAGGGCGCAGAACAACAGGCGCATAGACAGCTTTTTCCGCGGAGCAGAACTGCCCGGGATGTTCTGGGCAGTATTTGAGAGCGGCGAGTTCGAGCGTGTGGCGGAGTACAGGCGCTTTGAACTGAAATATCTGCTGGACAGGCTGTGCGGATGGCTGGATGATAATGGGATCCCCCACTACAACGACCACACCGATGAACGAATGAAAGAGGTGCTGTGATGAGGATATCAGTAACAGAAATCTTCAATTCCGACGGCATGACTATGGTCAAGGCAGAATGCGCTGTCGGAAATATGTGCGGCGTGTGGCATTACAAGGAAGCGCCCGTGATCGGTCAAAGCTACGGTATAGAGTTCTCATTCGATGAGTTCACAGCCGTGAACGGCGGAAGCATCGAGGTGCTAAAAAGCGGCAGTGCCGAAATATCCACTGACGGCACCGAAAATGTATTCACAGCCGAGATCGAGGATATCGATGAGATATACTATCTGCGCTTTACATTTGACGGACTTTCAATGCTGGATATAGAAGACCCGCCTGCAATAGATGCGGGGGACTATATAAGGTTCACTCTGCCCTGCGGCAGGGTGGGGATATATCCGTATTAATATTAAATACTAATAAGGAGGAATAACTCATGTCAATGGACAGACTTATTGAAAACATAGTAAAAACACAGAACCCTTCGGTGGTTGGACTTGACCCTAAGCTGGAGTATGTACCCGAGTTCATCAAGGAGAAGAAGTTCAAAAAGTACGACCGCACTTTAAAGGCTGCTGCAAAGGCTATACTTGAATTCAACAAGGCAATAATCGATGAGATACACGATATATGCCCCGCTATAAAGCCTCAGGCTGCGTACTATGAGATGTACGGCTACGAGGGCGTGAAGACCCTTTATAAGACCATACAGTACGCCAAGGAAAAAGGTATGTTCGTAATGACCGATGGCAAGAGGAACGACATAGGTGCTACTATGGAGGCTTATGCAGCTGCACATCTGGGTCTTACCGATGTGGGAGGCGAGAAGATAGAGGCTTTCGGTGCGGATGCACTGACAGTCAACGGCTACCTGGGTTCTGACGGCATCGATCCTCTGCTGGAACAGTGCAGACTTTACGACAAGGGCATATTCGTGCTGGTAAAGACTTCCAACAAGTCCTCTGGCGAACTGCAGGATCTTAAGATAGGCGACAAGACTGTATACGCTACTATGGGCGATATGTGCGAGGGCTGGGGCAGCCAGGTAATGGGCAGATACGGCTACAGCAGCGTGGGCGCAGTGGTAGGTGCTACATACCCCGAGCAGCTGGCTGAGATGAGAGCAGCACTGCCTCACACATTCTTCCTGGTACCCGGCTACGGTGCGCAGGGCGGCGGTGCCGAGGGCGTAAGCAAAGGCTTTGACAAGAACGGTCTGGGTGCGATAGTCAATTCCTCCCGCGGAGTTATGTGTGCTTACAAGAAGGAAGAGTGCGACGAGCACGATTTCGCAAAGGCAGCAAGAAGAGAAGTCATCCGCATGAAGGAGGATATAATCTCCTATCTGCCCAGAATAACTTTCCCCGAGTGATATGGCAGGGCTGATCGATTCGGGTCTGCATGACTACGAACTTGTGAGACTATCCTGCGACTACACTCGCGGCGAGGCGGTACTTGAAATGAATGACCCTGTCGGTTCGCCCGAAAAGCTGCTGATAGGCGGTCTGCTTTCGGTGGAGATGAGCCACACTCAGCCCTGGGGCGAGGGCAGCTATATAGCATCATCGGATATCACCGAGGACAGGGACGGCACTAAGCTGGCGGAGATACAGCTCAATTCGGGTGACGAGATAAGGATAGTATACAAACGATAAAAATATGGCGCTCTCGGAAAGCGGGAGCGCCGCTTTTTAAGGTGAGAAGATGAGTGATATAATAAGCAAGGAATTCGCAGAGCTCACCCCCTATGAGCTTCATGCGATACTTAAAGCAAGATGCGACGTGTTCGTGGTGGAACAGAACTGCGCGTACACGGATATCGACGGTATCGACCCTTTGTGCAGGCACCTGTTCACGCTGAACGAAAAGGGCGAATGTACCTCATGCCTGCGTCTGTTCATCAAGCCGGATGAGCCCCGCACGGTACAGATAGGGCGTGTGGTGACTACCGAACGCGGCACGGGGCTGGGCGGCAGGCTGCTTCACGAGGGTGTAAAGCAGGCGCTGACGATGTATAAGGACGTGGAGCAGCTTTACCTGGAAGCGCAGGTCTACGCCATCGGATTTTATGCAAAGGAGGACTTTGAGGTCTGCTCGGAGGAATTTCTGGAGGACGGCATACCTCATGTAAAAATGCGCCGAAATGCCTTTTTTAATTCATAATTCATAATGCATAATTCATAATTGTGGTGCGGGGCGGAGGTTTGCAGTTCTTAGGATAGCATGGCAAGCGCCCCACAAAAAAGGATATAAAAAACACAAGGCAAGCCGAAAGCCCGAGCGCCTACTTGACCGTAGTGAGCACTGCCGACGCAGTCGCAGTTGAGTGAGGAACGAGCGGAGAGCGAACGAAGCGTCAAGGTGGTTTCAGGCGCGAGGGTTTCGGCGCAGGGGAGATGGGGGCTGTGCCCCCATTTAGATAGGAGTTGTACAGTATGTTATTTTCAGGCAAAAAAGCTCCGACTGTAAAAGCGGAGAGAAAGATAGTCCCCTGCGGGAATATAAAAAGCGGCATAGTGTTCAGCGTAAAAGGCGGGCTGGGAAGGCTTCGGAATGAGTTGGGCAAAGCAGACGACGATTTCAATACGAACCTTATCACGATGCTTGAGGATACGCCGCTGATTCAGGCGGAAGTGCCTTGCTGTCCGACTTGTCAGAGTTTACTGATGGCAGGGTACGGCATTGAAAATGCGGACTGTCCCGAACTGCGGGCGGTATGCGATGCGATAAATTCGGATTTCATAGATATAGATCATTCCTTTGAGATAATGCGCCCGCTGCTGGGACTGCTGGATGACGGGTACTACCTGCTGGCGGATGCGGAATGCATACCCACTGACGGAGAAGGGCATTTCTTCTGGGATATTGACCCGAAGCTGAAAAAGTATGATGCGGCGGTGTCCATGTATTACATATCAGAAGAAGACGGCTGCGACTTTTTCACCTATGAAAATGTTGATCCCACATTCCTCTATCCCACGCAGTCGGCATCGCTTTTCAATGCCGAACGTGTTGAGTATTACCGCGAACACAACCTAAGCAACGAAAATGCTCCCCGCGCCATCGCCTACAATGAATTCTACGGGATAAGTGCATTACTTGACGGGCATCACAAGGCGGCAGCGGCGGCACTGAACGGACAGCGGGTGAAATGTCTGCTGATAATACCGTCGTTTGAACAATTTTTCAAGCCTGCGGGCGGAGACTGGGAGTTCAGGCGACAGGAGTTCACGGAGGATATTTTTTTCGATGCAAAGGAATTCAGCGATAAAGAAATAGCTGCGTTCAAAGATAAATGGCTGGCGGAACGCGAAAAGCAAAACGAGCCGCCGCATCATAATTTTTCCGGACCGAAATTCAAAAAACGTGAGTGGGAAAAGGCATTCACCGACAGTGCGAAAAAATACCTGACAGTACGTCAGCTGACCCTTGAAAAGCTGTTCGGGATAAAGGGCAGGTTCGGTGAGATAGCCGAAAGGCTCACAACAGGTATCAGAGAGGGCAGGTCGCTGGCATCACTGACGGATATAGACAGCGGGCTGTTCAGAAACAATGATGAACGTGGCGAGTATATCCCCGCCCTGAAGCTGATGCTGGCAAGAGCGGGCTTCGAGGGCGACAGGTCGCTGAAAGTGCCAGCCTGCGAGATAGTGAGGACACATTTCGGGGGATATGAGCTTGTGACTGCGGCACTGCGCTATCTCACCATGTTCGGGGACGACAATGAAGTGGAAAAGATATGTATCGATATCATTTCCGACGCGGATGAATTCGAGCGTTACGGACATATCGCCCTTGACTTCTGGGAGGACGTGCCGCCCGCTTGACACGGGGACATTTATGGGATATAATAGGTATAGAGAGGTGATACATCATGGATATTATCGACGCTGTACGAAACAGATACGCGGAAGACTTTCTGCTGCGTGAACCGCTGGACGAAGAAAGGTACGAAAAGGCAAAAACGCTTTTCCCTGCCGAACTGGCTGAACTGCTGCATGAATCGGACGGGATAGAGGAAACTATGGTGATACCCAAAACGGGTGAACGAGTATCCGTATATTTTATCGTTTACACCTTTGATGAGATCATCTCGGAGACTGAGACCTACAGAGCCGATCACGGCGGTGACGGCGTGGTGTTCTCGGGCAACGGTGCGGGCGGAAAGTATGTGATAAAGCCCGACGGCAAGGTGTATTTCCGCGAATACTACGACGAGGAAGAGGAATTCTGCGCGGGCAGCCTGCTGGAATTCTTCAGGTGAACGTGAGCGAACGAATGGAAAGCAGGAAAGAGATACTCATCATGCCTATAGCTTACAATAACGAAGGATAGATACACGAAAATAATAACGGGAGTTGATAGAATGTACAAACAAGGGAAATATCAGATAGTATCGAAAAAGACCTTAGCTAAGGGCATTTTCGATATCGAAGTGCTTTGCCCCGATATAGCTGAACTTGCACAGGCGGGACAGTTCGCACAGGTGGCTGCGGAGGGCTTTTTCCTGCGCAGACCCATATCTATATGCGACATAGACAAAGACAAGGGCACTATACGCCTTGTGTTCGAGATACGCGGCAAGGGTACGGAAAAGCTGGCTGAACTCAACAAGGGTCAGCTGATAGACATTATCGCACCGCTGGGCAAGGGCTTCAAGGTGCTGGAAGGCAAGAAGGCGATATGCGTAGGCGGCGGTATCGGTGTTCCCCCCATGGTGGGCATAGCTAAGGCTTACGGCAGCAATGCGGTGGCTATAAGCGGTTTCAGGAACATGGCTGCTGTGATATTGCAGGAAGACTTCAAGGCTTCGGGCGTTGAGACCATACTCTGCACCGACGACGGTTCGGCAGGCAGAAAGGGCTTTGTCACCGATGCACTGGAAGAGCAGATAGCAAAGGACAAGCCTGATATCATCGTTGCCTGCGGACCCATGGTGATGCTCAAAAGGATAGCGGATATCGCGGAGAAGAACGGTATAGAATGTCAGGTATCCCTTGAACAGAGAATGGCCTGCGGCGTGGGTGCCTGTCTGGTATGCGCCTGCAGAACAGTAAAGGACGGCAAGGAGATACATTCCCATGTGTGCAAGGATGGACCTGTATTTGACAGCAAGGAGGTGGTCTTTGAATGAACAGGCTGAATGTGAATTTCTGCGGAGTTGATTTCAAGAACCCCATAGTACCCGCCAGCGGTACCTACGGCTACGGCAGAGAGTATGAATGTCTTTACCCGCTTTCAAAGCTGGGCGGCATATCCGTAAAAGGTACAACACTTCACAGGAGAGAGGGAAATCCCGCACCGAGAGTTGCGGAGACTCCTTCGGGTATGCTCAATTCCGTCGGCCTGCAGAACGGCGGCGTGGATAAGTTTTTAAGCTACGAGCTCCCCAATCTTCTGACAAAGGATACACGCATAATCGCAAATATCGCCGGTTCTACCATTGAGGAATGTGCTGAGCTGGCTGCAAAGCTCAAGGGCAGCGATATCGATATGATAGAGCTGAATATCTCCTGCCCCAACGTAAAACAGGGCGGTGCGGCTTTCGGCACTGACTGCACTATCGCGGGACAGGTCACAAGGGCGGTAAAGGACAATTCCGACAAGCCCGTAATGGTAAAGCTGTCACCCAACGTGACCAGCATTGCCGATATCGCAAAAAGCGTTGAGGCCAACGGCGCAGATGCCATATCCCTTATTAATACCCTGTTGGGCATGAGGATAGATATCAATACCGGCAGACCGATACTCAGAAACAACGTGGGCGGACTTTCGGGTCCTGCGGTGTTCCCTGTGGCGGTGAGGATGGTATGGCAGGCAGCAAATGCTGTAAATATCCCCGTATGCGGAATGGGCGGCGTTTCCACCTGGGAGGACGCTGTGGAGATAATGATGGCAGGTGCCAGCCTTGTGCAGGTGGGTGCTGCGATATTCAATGACCCCTTTGCACCCGTGAAGATAATCGACGGCTTGCAGAAATACTGCGAGGACAAGGGCATAGCCAACATTTCCGAGATAGTCGGCACAGTTAAGCCGTGGTAAGGAGGGACTATGGACTTCCCTTTTGAAAGCGATATATACTCGCTGAGAACTCCCTGCTATCTGGTGAGCGAGAATGCTTTAAAGCATAATATGGAAATACTGCTGTCTGTCCGCAAGAGGACGGGCTGCAAGATACTTCTGGCACAGAAGGCGTTTTCGATGTACTCGGTCTATCCCATGATGAGACCCTATCTGGACGGCACGACCGCCAGCGGACTGTATGAAGCAAAGCTCGGGCATGATGAATTCGGCGGAGAGACTCACGTTTTCAGCCCTGCCTACAAAAAAGAGGATATGGCGGAACTGGTGAAGATATGTGACGATATCATATTCAACAGCTTTTCCCAGTGGGAGCTGCACCGCGATACTGTACAAAAAAGCGGACGCAGGATATCCTGCGGCATAAGGTGCAATCCGCTGTATTCCGAGATAGATACGGACATATACAACCCCTGCTTTACAGGGTCAAGGCTGGGCGTTACTCCCGAGAATTTCGAGAGCGGAAAGCTGGACGGCATCGAGGGTCTGCATTTTCACACCATGTGCGAACAGGGCGCTGATGTGTTGGCAAGGACTGTACCCCACATCGAAAAGCACTTCGGCGGGTACCTGGGACAGATGAAATGGCTCAATCTCGGCGGCGGACATCATATAACCAAGCCGGGATACGACATCGACCTGCTTTGCAGAACGGTGGACAGCATCCAGCAGAAGTACGGCGTTCAGGTATACCTCGAACCGGGAGAAGCCTGCGCACTCAATGCGGGCTGGCTTGTTACAGAGGTGCTGGATACAGGCAAGAACGGCACGGAGTTTGCGATAGTCGATACCTCCGCCGCCTGCCATATGCCCGATGTACTGGAAATGCCTTACCGCCCCGAAGTCATAGGCGCGGGTGAAGCAGGCGAAAAGAGTTACACCTACCGTCTGGGAGGACCCACCTGCCTGGCGGGAGATATCATAGGCGATTACTCATTCGACGCACCGCTTAAAGCAGGCGACAGACTGGTGTTCTGTGACATGGCGATATACTCCATGTGCAAGAACAACACCTTCAACGGTATGCCCCTGCCCGATATCTGCCTTGAAAAGCAGGACGGCAGCACGGAGGTCGTAAAGCACTTCGGCTATGAGGATTTCAAGTCGAGGGTCTGAACAAAACATAAGTATCATACAGCCGCATCAAAACAGGTGCGGCTGTTTTTTTGAATATATCTAAATGGGGGCACAGCCCCCATACCCCCTGCGCCGAAACCCTCGCGCAGAGAACCCTTGACGCTTCGTTCGCTCTCCGCTCGTTCCTCGCTTCGGCTCACTACGGTCAAGATTGCGCTCGGGCTTTCGGCTCTTTACCGTGCTTTCAGCAAAATTGGGAGCTGCGCCCTAAATTAACAAGCATGGCAAGCCAAAAGCCACAGCCGACGCAGTCGCTGTTAGCGCCCCTAGCGTCTTTTTGAACATAGCGAGGAACGAGCGGAGTGCAAAAAGTCGCTAGGTTTCTCGGGCGCACTGCCGACGCAGTCGCAGTTAGGGTTTTGGCGCGCCAACATCAGCAAAGCTGATGAGGGGGTATGGGGGACTCCCGTCCCCCATTTGGATGTCAGGGTCACTTTCTTCTTAGTATGCGCTTCCTGAACCAGCTTATGTATACCTGCGAGAGCATCGTGAGAAATCGGTCATACAGAAAAAAAGCGATCTCGGCTTCCAGCAGCAGCGCAGGAAGTGCGTATTTCCCGAAAAACTCGCTGTCCTCCAGCATATCCACCGACGTGAACACGAACTTGAACAAGTTATAGTATATCACGATGGCGGCGTTGTATACACCCAGCTTCAGCGCCCATTTCAGCGCCTTGTTTTTCATTTGGTTGAGCCTGAACTGGAGTATCGGGTAGTATCCCATGAAAAGTATGAACAGCAGTGATGCTTCGATATTAGGCGTGATGAACAGGCACAGCAGACTGACGGCGCAGTAGGTCGCCAGCGCCCAGCGGCTGTCTGTCTCCACTATCATCACCACCATCAGCACACCCGATAACATGGGTATCGCGTAGCTCAGCACAGGCAGAAAGGAACTGCAGAACATGAGCATCAGGCACACCGCCGCACATATACCCCCCAGCGCCACACGGAAAGCCGTTGTGCCGTAGGTGTGTTTCTTTGTTTCGTATTTCTTCGGCACTTCTAAACTCTCCCCCTGCGTAACGCCCCGCATCATCTCTGCAATGCTCCTGACCTATCGTCCCTGCTCCGCCAGTGCATTGTTCATTACGATATCATCCAGCCATCTGGCACCTATCTCCATTTTGAACACATGAAGATTTCCCGTGCCGTTGAAACATTTATTGTCAAAGCTGAGAAAGGGAAGATCATCCTGATATCTGTTCTCACCTGTAAGACCGTAGAGACTGTTCATCGTGCTGCCGTACCACACATACCCCGTTATCTCGTCTGTTTCGGGCAGCACCAGCTCCTCGCTGACAAATACCTTCGCGATCTCATCTATGTTTTCACCATCAAGCGTCATGCCCTCCCATGTGAAAGCGCTTTCGCTCTCCAGTTGCTTTATCCTGGCTTCATCCGCCTCAACCAATACTATTTTCATGCACTGAACTCCTTAAAAATTTATCATATCCCATGATACCACATTATTGTGTATTTTCTGTGATACCGTCAGCGGCATAACAAAAGCGGGCAGGGAAGTTGCCCTGTCCGCGCAATTGCTTGTTATTAAGACTCGTAGTCCTCGTTTACGGGAGCCTTGGAGCTGCTGTCATCATCTATCTTGATAGTGGTGCTTTCGCCCTTGCTCTCCTCGTCTTCGCTGCTCTCGTCCTCACTGCTGTCTTCGGTCACGGGGGTGCCCACAGCGCCGGGGAGGTAATTCTCGAATACCATGATGGTATCCTCTGTAGCAGCCAGAGCCTCGGAAGACTTGATGGTCACGCAGATGTACTCCTTGCCGTTGTACTCAACAGCCGATGCCAGAGTGTACTGTGCTTCATCTGTAAAGCCTGTCTTTCCGCCCAGTACCTTTGCATCCTCTTCGCCGTCCTGGTCTGCATCGATGAAGTATCCGCCGTAACGGGAGTGGAATATGCTTTCAAGCTCGATACCCTCGGGTTCTTCCTTGGTGGGGTGTGTTGTCCACTCGGAAGCGCACAGCACCTTGCGGCAGATCTCGTTCTGCATACAAGCCCTCATTACCACAGCCATATCCTGAGCGGTGGTGTAGTGCTGCTTGTCGTGAAGACCGCTGGCATTAACGAAATTGGTATCAGTCAGTCCCAGATCAGCCATCTTGTCGTTCATCAGCTTGACAAAATCCTTCTCGGAACCCGCGATAGCGTTTGCAAGACCCAGTGTGCCGTCAGCGCCGCTGGGCAGTATAGCCGAGTACATCAGATCCTCCATAGTGACCTCGTCGCCCGCAACAAAGCCTGCACGGCTGGCATTCTCCTCTATCAGCGGGTCGATGTCCTTGTCGGTGAACTTGTACTTAGCGTTAAGATCCTCAACATTCTCCGCAGCCACCAGCAGTGTGACCAGCTTGGTCAGAGAAGCGGGATATATCTTCTTGTCGTATTTCAGACCTGCCAGAATCTCGTTGCTCTCGCAGTCGAGAAGTATAGCAGTCGTGAAAGTGGAATCCTTGAGATTGATAGTCTCATAGCTTGCCGAGATCTCGGGTATCATCGAGGGCTTTATCTCGGGCACCTCTTCAACTACCTCTTCCTCCTCCGTAGGAGTTTCCTCCTCTACGGTAGTCTCCGTGTCATAGCCTGCGGGCATGGGTGCAACAACGTTCTCGTTGGGCTTTATGGTCTTTCTGCCTGTAACGACCATGACCGCACAGCCCACCGCCACGATGATTATCATCACAAGCACCGCGACTACCGCAGCGCCGCCCTTACGGTTACTGTTCTTCATTTTCTCCTTACCATCCTTTCTTGATCTAAACGGGGGACGGAGCCCCCCATGATCTTATCCAAATGGGGGCATAGCCCCCCATGATCTTATCTAAATGGGGGACGGAGCCCCCCATACCCCCTCTGCGCGCCAAAACCCTCACGCGGTAACTTGACCGTCGTTCGCTCTTATTCTAAATGGGGGGACGGAGCCCCCCATACCCCCTCTGCGCACCAAAACCCTCACGCCCGAGAAAGCTAG
>NZ_CAMHRZ010000051.1 GCF_946187255.1 uncultured Ruminococcus sp. | reverse complement strand
ATTTACGCCTAAAGAAAGAGCGTGGACGAATGTTTGTCCACGCTCCGTTGTTTGTTATTGCCGCGCTTGATTAGAGCGTCGGTTTTGTGTACTAATAATACAAGGTTTCCGCGTCGTTTTTGCACCTTGACCGAGAGGCGTATGCGACTGCGTCGGCATTTGCCTCTCGAGCTCTCCGCAAGCCTGCTGGCGCGAGGCTTGACCGCGCGCTTTGCTTCACGGCTTAGTTTGTTGTGTGCGTTAGTTTGCTTCCGCGTGCCTTTGTTCGCTATTCGCTCTTGTCATATTCCGCCGCAATATTCTTCCCGTCACACTTCACCGTAACTCCAGCCGTCCGTGTACAGAATACCTCAGCACCGAATTTCTCAAATAGTACCACTGACTCCTTATCCTCAGGTTCCTGATCGGATGAGGTTATCACCGCAATATCTGCTTTAACTTTCTCAGCAAAGGGCGTTAATTCCTTCTGCCAGTGACCGTGATAGGGGACTTTCACAAAACGATATGTCTTGTCGTTCGTCTGCCCGTACTCCGCAAGACGCTTGTTTTCCGCATCTCCCGTGAACAGCATATTCACTTCACCCAGAGTTACCTCCGTTATCAGCGAGGCATTATTGCTGTCGTTCTTCTCGTAGCTTTCCTGTGCGGGCGGGTCAACGGTGAATTCCGTTTCGCCCAAAGTGAAACTCGTCCTCTCGGTGACAGTCTCCGCTGTGATGCCCTTATTAGCCAGCGTTTCCAGGTATTCGTCGTATTCTTCGCTTACCTTGCTGCGGTCGTTCTGTATAACTCTGCCGACTTCGCAGTCTCTCAGCACTTTTGCCGCACCGCCCACATGGTCCTTATCGAAGTGGGTTATTATAAGGCAGTCCAGCTTTTCGATGCCATTATCTTCCATATAGGCAACTATATGTTTCCCGAAACCCTTTTCGCCGCAGTCGATGAGTACAGCCCAATCGTCGCCGTAGATAAGGTGTGCATCCGCTTTGCCTGCCTTGAAGCAGTATATCGTCAGCCCATCGCCTATCTCATCGATACCGATCTTTTCCGTTTTAACGGCACACCCCGACATTACCGCCATAAGTACCGCCATAATGATGCAGAGAAATCTTTTCATAATATCATTATCCTTTCTATTCCCCTGTATCTCCTATAAATATATCATTCGTCACCGCTGTTATCAAGACCGTCGGCATCGGGATTTAGCCTGCGCAGATATTTTCGCTGTGCTATCAGGAACACAGCTACGCAGTAAAGCCCTATACCGCCGATAACTATGCCCGCTGTTACCTTGAATACATTTGAGCGGAAGTAGGCTTTTACCAGTGCCATACGTTCCTTTGCGGGCGAGCGTTCCACCTTTGTGGTGGATATCAGGTCTATCTCCGCCAGTGTTTCGCCTTTGTAGACAAGCTCCATCTTTCCAAGCACATCCCCCACCTCAACAGGTGCAACGATATGATCCTTGACGGTGATGACCTTTTCCACTTCTTCAACTTTGATATTCGCAGGCCACATCCTTGTATATCTTCCTGCGGGTTTGAGGTTTGCGTAATCCCGCTTTTTGCCGTAGCCCACATATACGTCCTTTACTTCGCTGAGATCGTCGATGAAGTCCTTACGCACCAGCATATTGAACGCCCAGTTGTAAAGGTTTATATGGTCGAGGAAATTATAGTACACCACATCGTCGGCGTACAGCGATTCGGGGTCTTCTTCGCCCTTCTTTATATCTTCGGGGAGCTTTTCCATAGGTGCCCCAAGAGTTACCACCAGATAGGTGGTGCCGTCCACAGTGGCGTAGCTTGCGAAGCATCTTCCCGCAGCGTCGGTGGTGCCTGTTTTTATACCCCGACAGGAGGGGTAGTAATAGTCGGTAAACTCATTTATCATGTAGTCCGTTGTTGTGAGGTAAGTGCCTTCGGGGTGATATTCGGTGGGCTCCATCATAAAGGAGGGGCTTTCCACGATATCCTTGAATACGGGGTACTTATCTATGGCGTACTTGCATATCGCCGCTATATCTCTTGCGGTGGAGAAATTCTGCTGAGTGAACAGACCGTGAGCGTTGGAGAAATGGGTGTGTTTCAGTCCCATCTCGTTTGCCTTTTCGTTCATCATGTCCACAAATCGGGGGATGCTTCCGCCCACATTCTCCGCGATGATATTTGCAGCTTCACAGGCTGACGGTACCAGCAGCGCACCCAACAGGTCGTAGGCGCTGACCGATTCGTAGGGCTGTATATCGGCGGTAGCGGCACCTGTGTCGTAAAGCTCGTCAAAAGCCTCTGTGCCCGAAGACATCATCCTGCCTTTCAGGGTGGCTTCATCGCCGCCTACCTCATCGAGAAGCACCACAGCGGTCATCAGTTTGGTAAGGGATGCGGGCGGGACTTCCTTTTCGCTGTTCACATCCACCACAGCTTCGCCCGTATCAAAATTTATCATATATACACAGTCTGAAAACAGCTTTACGTCTTTGACATTGCCTTCACTGTCGGTGACAGTGGGCATAAAAGTAAGCGCCTCTGCCGCAGGCTGACCGACATTCGCGAAGATCAGCATAACACACAGCAGAGCCGCAAGGCATCTGCAAACCTTCTTCATAATATCATCACACTTCTTTACAATAAAATTCAACTTGAATTAAGTATAACACATCCGCGTGTCATTTTCAAGCGTTTTTGGGGAAAACAAGGTGACAGTGAGAAAAAAATTGAAGTCATCTCCCGACAACGCGGTCTGCGGATATCAAAAATGGTTTTACTGAATTTACCGGAATTTACTGAAATCTTTTTTCAGTAAAATAAACCCCGATATTTCGGGCTTTTTTGCCCCAAAATGATTTTACTGAATTTACTGACGGGGTAATACGTTTTTCTGAATTTACTGACAAGGTAATAGTACCGGGTTTATGAAAATTTACCATATATTGGAAATAATACTTGCATTTTTACGTTTTTTTCTCTACCCGTTCAGTAAATTCAGTAAAATAAAAAACAGGGCTGAAACGCCTGTATTTCGGGCTTTATTTTACTGAAAATCGGATTTGGTAAAATCCAGTAAAATCAGGAAAATGTTTAGCACACTAAAGCACTGAGAGCAAAATAATAAATATCCCGCATATCTTCCGCAGCGGCGGCATAACATTTAACGAAAGCCCCGCAAGGACAAAAGGAGGTATTTTTTATGAACGATGAATTCAAAACATCCGCTGATACGGTGTGCATCAGCGAAAAGGTGCTGGACACCACCGAAGAGCTGCCGCTGGAGAGGGATATAGTGCTGCCCGATTATTTCCCCGATGTGTTCCGCGTGCTGCGCTGTACCGTTTCCCCATCCGCCGATACACAGACAGTTTCGGGGGATAAGCTGACCTACGGCGTGAGGGCGGTGATAAGGGTGCTTTATCTCACCGAAGGCAGCAGGAGGATAAACTGCATCGAGCAGGAAACCGTCCTCACCCGCACCGCCGAACTTTCGGGGGATTGTCCCGACCCTGAGGTGTATACCGATCTCAGTTGCAGGGGAGTGACCTGCCGCGTTAAGGGCAGCAGGCGGATGGATGTGCGTGCAACGGTGTGTGCAGCGGTAAAGGTGTGCTGCCGAAAAGAAAAGGAGATACTCACATCGGGCAGCGGCTGCGGGATACAGCTCAGAAGACAGACCGTCACCTGTCCCGTTAAGCGCCTTACAGCTTCAAAGAGGGTCACAGTGATACAGCAGACCGCACTCCCCGACGGCAAGCCGCCTGTGGGAACGGTGCTGAGAACAGGCTGTACCGTCACCCGCAGTGAACAGAGGATAGTTGCAGGCAAGCTGGCAGTAAAAGGGGATGCGGAACTGGAAGTGCTGTATTCCTGCGTGGATAAGGCAGGAGAGGATACGGTGCAGACATTGCGGTTCGATCTTCCGTTCAGCCAGATAATAGATATGGAGGGGGTGGATGACAGCTTTGATGTGACCGCAAGAGTAACTCCTGCGGGCTGTACCCTTATCGCGGGCAGCGGCAGTGAGAACACCGCCGAATGGGAAGCGGCGCTGAATGTGTTCTGCACAGCCGAAAAACAGGGGACTGTAACGGGCGTGACGGATGTATTTTCCACCGAGTACGAATGCACTGCCGAAAGCACAGTTACGGTGAATGCGGGCAGGCAGGAGAGCGTCAGCGTCACCGCCGCCGCAGAACACACCCTTTCAGCACCCGATGGCACAGTGGGGAGCATATACGACTGCTGCGGAGAATGTACCCGACCCGCAGTGCGCAAAGAGGAGGGCAAGTACCTGTTTACCGGCAGTGCGGAGCTTTCGGTGCTGGGAGAGGGCAGTGAGGGCGGCATATTCTGTGTATCGGGAGTGTGCGTGTACGAAGCCGCACTGAATGTCCCCGATGGCTGTACAGTCAGCGATGCCCGCGCAGAGGTGACGGGATGCTCCTATTATCTCGGAGAGGGCGGCAGTATCAAGGTTCGGGCGGAGATAAGGATAAGCTGTGTGCAGTCCGCAGGCGGAGAGGTCGATCTGATAAGCGCCGTAAAACTCGACAGGAGCGCTCCCGCTGTGCGTTCGGGGAACTGTGCAGTAAGGCTTTGCAGGTGCGGCAGTGATGAGGATATATGGGATATAGCAAAGCGTTTCCGCACTTCGGTGGAAGCGCTGACAGAGGACAACGAGCTGACAGGCGGCAGTGACAGCCCTAACGGCAGGCTGATACTCATACAGAACCCATGATGATATACGGAGGTCGGACATGAACAGTGATATATACAACGATATCGCCCGAAGAACGGGCGGAGACATCTACATCGGTGTGGCGGGACCGGTGAGGACGGGCAAGTCCACATTCATCAAGAGATTTATGGAACAGCTGGTGATACCCAACATAGACAGCGAATACAGGCGGGAAAGGGCGATGGACGAACTTCCGCAGTCGGCG
Organism: uncultured Ruminococcus sp.; assembly: GCF_946187255.1. Classification (GTDB taxonomy): domain Bacteria; phylum Bacillota; class Clostridia; order Oscillospirales; family Ruminococcaceae; genus Hominimerdicola. The sequence continues at coordinate 11,252 of NZ_CAMHRZ010000051.1, read as the reverse complement.
GGCGGCAGGACGATAATGACCACCGAACCCAAGTTCATCCCCGAAGAAGCGGTGAGCATAACTCTTGGGGGAAGCACCGAACTCAGCGTGCGGCTGATCGACTGTGTGGGGTACATAATCCCCTCTGCACAGGGATACATCGAGGAAGAAGCGCCCCGAATGGTGATGACTCCCTGGTTCGATACCGAGATACCCTTTAATATGGCGGCGGAGGTAGGCACCCGAAAAGTCATCACCGAGCATTCCACCATAGGTCTGGTAATAACGACAGACGGCTCCTTCACCGACCTGCCGCGAGATGAATACGAGGAAGCGGAGGAAAGGGTCATCAGCGAACTGAAAGCCATCGACAAGCCCTTTGCGGTGCTGATGAATACAGCTCAGCCTGATTCTCCGCAGGTGCGGGAACTTTGCTTACAGCTCAGCGAGAAGTACGGTACGGAAGTCATGGCGGTGAACTGCACCGAACTTGACGAAGAAGATATTCGCGGAATAATGACGAACCTGCTGTACTCCTTCCCCATAAAGGAGATAGGCATAGAGATGCCCGCATGGGTGGGCAGTCTGGGACGGGGGCACTGGCTGAAAGAGGCGGTGTTCTCCCACATAAGGGAAGCCGCTGAGGGCGTTGAGACTCTCCGTGATATCGCAGGCTGTGCCGATACTATTGGCGGGTGTGAGTATATAGTGCGGTGCGGTGTGAAAAGTATCGACGGCGGCAGCGGCACTGCGGTGATAGAAGCGGAACTTCAGGGAGAATTGTTCTACCGTGTGATCGGTGAAGCCGCAGGACTGGAGATTAAGGGCGAGAACGATCTTCTGCCGCGTATACTTGAACTGGTGGAGATACGCAGGAAATTCTCGAAATACCGAAATGCCATCGAGGAGATGGAGCGAACGGGCTACGGGATAGTCATGCCCGAAACGAGCGAGCTTTCACTGGAAGGACCCGAGATAATCAGGCAGGGCGGAAAGTACGGCATACGCCTTAAAGCGCAGGCACCTGCGGTGCATCTTGTCAGGACGGAGATAAACACCGAAGTTGCGCCGATAGTGGGGACGGAAAAGCAGTCGGAAGAACTGGTGATGTACATGATGAGCGATTTTGAGAAAGATCCTGACAAGATATGGGAGTCAAACATATTCGGCAAATCTCTGCACGAACTGGTCAGTGAGGGGCTTTACACGAAGCTCTCAAAGCTGCCCGATGACGCAAGGATGCGCCTTAAAGAAACTATCGGGCGTATGATAAACGAGGGCTGTTCGGGACTGATATGCCTTATACTTTAAAGTACCGACGGTATGCTGTATGTTCTCACGGATGATATATGTAGGGCGGGAAAGCCCCGCCCGAGTTGTCAGCCGCAGCCGCAGCCGTTGCTGCAGCCGCATCCGTTATTGCAGCCGCAGCCTGCCATACCGATGATGAGGACGAGGATGATTATCCACCAGCAGTTGTTTCCGAAGTTCATAGAACATTCTCCTTTTTGTATATATTTAAGGCGTCGTTCGCCTTATGGTACATATTATGCCGCTGCGGGAGAAGTGTTACAGGCGGTGAATAATTATTTTGTGAGCGGCAATACTCCGATGGGAGGTGTATAGTATGAAGGAAACAGAGAAGGACAGATACACAGCGGTATACAAAGCCGCACTGGCGAGGGCGGGGGTGCTGGCAGCCCGAAGGGGGCATACCTATATCGGTACCGAGCATCTTCTGCTGGCACTGGCAGGCTGCGGCGGTGCGGCAGAGGCTGTGCTTTCAAGGCTTGGGGTGGGATATGAAGCTGTATCTTCCGCGATAGATGACCTTATAGGGAGGGGTTCTCCCTGTCTTACCGAAGATATGCCCCGAACTCCGAATTTACGGAAGGCGCTGGAAGGTGCCGACAGATTGGGCGGACAAAGTGTGGGCAGCGAGCATATCCTGGCGGGACTGATGGGGTGCGGAGAATGCTGTGCGGTGCAGATAGTGCGCAGGCTTGGGGCGGACGAAAAGCGTATAGCCGCAGAAGCCTGCCGCGGCGGGAGCTGTATCAACAGGACGGCGGTAAGGCTGAAAACTCTGCCGCGATATGCAAAGGAGCTCACCGATCCTGCGGTATGTCTTGCCTGTGACCCCGTGATAGGCAGGGAAAAGGAATTGCGGCGCATGATGGAGATACTGTGCAGGCGCACAAAGAACGACCCTTGTCTTGTGGGGGAAGCAGGCGTTGGAAAAACAGCCCTTGTGGAGGGGCTGGCAGTGAGGATACTGGCAGGAAGCGTCCCGCCGCCGCTGGCAGGCAGGAGGATATTCGCCCTTGACCTTACTTTGCTGCTGGCGGGGGCTAAGTATCGCGGAGATTTTGAGGAACGGCTGAAAGCCTGTCTCGACGAAGCGGAGCAGACGGGCGGGTGCATACTTTTCATCGATGAGCTGCACAACATTATGGGTGCAGGTGCGGCAGAGGGTGCCATAGATGCGGCGAACATACTCAAACCGGGTCTTGCGAGAGGTAAGATACAGGTGATAGGTGCCACCACCTTTGAAGAATACCGCCGTACCGTTGAGCGCGATGCAGCAATGGACAGGCGGTTCACAAAGGTGGTAGTAAATGAGCCCGACGAAGATACGGCATACCTTATGTTAAAGGGCGTGCGCGACAGGCTGGAGAGTTTCCACGAGATAGAGATTGAGGACGGCTTGTGCAGGCTGGCGGTGGAGTTGGGCGGCAGGTATATGAAGCAAAGGCATTTTCCCGACAAAGCCATTGACCTGCTGGATGAGGCTTGCAGTGCCGAAAGGATGTGCCATTCAGATGACAGTTCTCCCGACCGCGCCTTTGAGAGATATCTGGCAGGTGAAACGGACAGAGACACTTACCTGGAGACAATAGCAAGAGCACGCAGGCGCATAAGACTGCGGCGTGAGACTCTTGTAAAAGTGGCTGAACGCTGTACCGGCAAGGATTGTGCCGCCATTGCCGACCATGATCGGGAAAGCCTGAGGGGTCTTGAAAGCAGGCTGAATGATACAGTCATCGGGCAGGAACGGGCTGTGAGTGCTGTGGTCAGGGCTGTAAGGCGGCGCAGGCTGGGTTCGCGTCACGGCGGCAGACCTGTGGGCAGCTTTGTGTTTGCGGGTGCCGCAGGAGTGGGGAAGACCCTGCTGGCAAAGGAACTGGCGAAGTCCCTTTACGGTGAGGACAGCCTTATACGGCTGGACATGAGCGAGTATATGGAGCCACACAGCGTATCAAAGCTGACTGGAGCGCCTGCGGGCTATGTGGGATACGAGGACGGCGGCAGGCTGGTGGAAATGATACGGCGAAATCCGAGAGGAGTACTTCTGTTCGATGAGATAGAAAAAGCCCACAGGGACGTACTTGGGGTACTTCTTCAAATGCTGGAGGAAGGCGTAATTACTGACAGTGCAGGCAGGCGGGCGGAGCTTTCGGAGCTGACGGTGATACTGACGACGAATGCGGGCTGTTCCTGCGGCAGGCGAGCAGGCTTCGGCGGTGACAGCAGGGACAGGGAAAAGACTGTAAAAGCCGTGGAGGAGGTGCTTTCTCCCGAGCTTATAAGCCGCATGGACAGTGTGATAGTATTCGCCCCGCCCGCAGAGGACACTCTGCGCCGCATTGCGGAAAAGGAACTGGAAAAGCTGAGATCGCGTGCAGCGGATATGGGCTGCGAGCTGGAGATTTCTCCGGAATGTGCGGCATTTGCCGCCGAAAGGGTCTACTCATCGGGGGGCAGCGGCAGAGATATACGGCGTTTTGTGGAGCAGGAAGCAGAGGACGCAGTGTGCGACAGCATACTTGATAACGGCGGCAAAAAGCTGCTTCTCACCATAACGGACGGTAAAGCTGTCTGCGAGAATGCGGACAAAGTTATACTACACTAAAAAAGAGGACAGTACGCGGAGTACTGTCCTCAGAGTGTTTATTCAGAAATTAGTCCTGATACTTGCCTCTCTTAACGTAGGTAGTATGCAGATACTTGTGAGCGTTGTGTGCGCCGGGAGCCTCGAAGAAGTCCTTGTACAGCATATCGCATACAGGGCTCTCGTGAGACATTCTCAGATCCATGCTGCTGTCAGCATCGTACAGAGCCTTAGCTCTGATAGCCTTCAGGTCAACAAAGTTGCGTACAGCATCGCTCTGAACAGGCTGACCGCCGCCGTTGATGCAGCCGCCGGGACAAGCCATGATCTCAACGAACTGGTAATCTCTCTCGCCTGAGAGTATGCCGTCGATGATCTCTCTTGCGTTAGCAAGACCGGAAGCAACTGCTACCTTAACGGTAACGCCGCCTACAGTGTAGGTAGCTTCCTTCAGACCCTTAGTACCTCTTACATCGTGGAACTCCAGAGGCTCGCACTTGCCGTCCAGCTTAACAGCTGCGGTTCTCAGAGCAGCCTCCATAACGCCGCCTGTTGCGCCGAAGATAGCGCCTGCGCCGGATGCGATCTCGAAGGGATCATCAAACTTCTCGTCAGGCAGAGCGTTGAAGTCGATACCGGCTTCTCTTATCATTCTGCCCAGCTCGCGGGTTGTCAGTGCAACATCAACATCATCATAATCGCCGTTTCTCTGCTCTTCTCTTGTTACCTCGAACTTCTTAGCAGTACAGGGGATAACGCTGACAACGAACAGGTTCTTGGGATCGATGCCGTTCTTCTGGCAGTAGTAGCTCTTGAGCAGTGCGCCGAACATCTGCTGAGGAGACTTGCAGCTCGACAGATGAGGCAGGAAATCAGGATAGAAGTGCTCACAGAACTTTACCCAACCGGGGCAGCAGGATGTGAACATAGGCAGAGTGCCCTTGTTCTGGATCCTCTCGATGAGCTCGTTAGCTTCCTCGATGATGGTGAGGTCAGCGGTAACGTCCATGTTGAAGATGTTAACGTCGCCCAGTCTTCTGATAGCAGCTACCATCTTGCCCTCAACGTTAGTACCAACGGGGTTGCCGAACTCCTCGCCCAGAGTAGCTCTGATAGAAGGAGCAGTGAAGAATACTACTTTCTTCTCGGGATCTGCGATAGCGTCCCAGACCTTCTTCTCGCTGCTCTTCTCGGTGAGAGCGCCAACAGGGCAGGATACGATACACTGACCGCAGCCTACGCAAGCGGTGGAAGCGAGAGGCATATCGAATGCGGAACCAACGTGAACGTTGAAACCTCTTCTGATGTTGCCGATAACAGAAACGCTCTGTACATTCTTACAAGCGGCAACGCATCTCATACACTGGATACACTTGTTGTTATCTCTTACGAGGAAAGGAGTAGAGTCGTCGATAGGCTTGTCCATTTCCTCGGGCATGAATCTGTCCTCATCTGCGCCGTAAGCAACGCTGAGCTTCTGCAGCTCGCAGTTGTTTGCTCTTACGCAGGACAGACATTTCTTCTTGTGATTGGAAAGCAGCAGTTCCAGAGTAGTCTTTCTGGACTTTCTGACCTTGGGAGTATTGGTGAATACTTCCATACCCTCTGCTGCGGGGTGAGTACAAGCAGCCACGAGACCTCTTGCACCTGTGATCTCAACGACACAGATACGGCAGGCACCGATGCAGTTAACGTCCTTCAGGTAGCAGAGCGTAGGTATATCCACATTGGCAGCCTTGGCAGCTTCGAGAACGGTGGAACCTGCGGGAACTTCCACAGGGATGCCGTTTATTTTCAGATGAATCATTTCCATAGTTTATACCCTCCTCTGCTTACTTCTTGATGATAGCGCCGAACTTACAGTTGTTCATGCAGACTCCGCACTTGATACACTTAGCGGTATCGATAACATGAGGATTCTTGACAGTACCTGTAATAGCGTTTGCGGGACAATTTCTTGCACAAAGGGTACAGCCCTTGCACTTGTCGGCGATGATCTCATACTGGAGCAGGTTCTTGCAGACACCGGCAGGACATTTCTTATCCTTGATGTGAGCAAGATACTCGTCGCCGAAATACTGAAGTGTAGACAGTACGGGGTTAGGAGCAGACTGACCCAGTGCGCACAGTGAAGAAGACTTCATGTGTGTAGCCAGATCCTGGATCTTCTCCAGATCCTCCATCTCGCCCTTGCCGTCAGTGATCTTCTCCAGCAGCTGGAGGAGCTTTCTTGTACCAACACGGCAGGGAGTACACTTACCGCAGCTCTCATCAACAGTGAAGTTGAGGTAGAACTTGGAAACATCGACCATACAGTTGTCCTCGTCCATAACGATAAGTCCGCCGGAGCCCATCATGGAACCCAGAGCTGCGAGGCTCTCGTAGTCGATAGGAGTATCGATATGCTGTGCAGGGATGCATCCGCCCGAAGGACCGCCTGTCTGCGCAGCCTTGAATGCCTTACCGTCAGGGATACCGCCGCCGATCTCTTCGATGATCTCACGGAGAGTAGTACCCATGGGTATCTCAACCAGACCAACGTTTGTGATCTTGCCGCCCAGTGCAAATACCTTAGTACCCTTGGACTTCTCAGTACCCATAGCAGAGTACCAGGCAGCACCCTTTCTGATGATCTGTGCTATATTAGCATAAGTCTCAACGTTGTTGAGCAGTGTGGGCTTGCCGAACAGACCCTTTACAGCAGGGAAAGGAGGACGGGGTCTGGGCTCGCCGCGGTTACCTTCGATAGAGGTAAGAAGTGCAGTCTCCTCACCGCAAACGAATGCACCTGCACCGAGACGGATCTCGATATCGAAATCGAAGCCCTTGCCGAGGATGTTCTCGCCCAGCAGACCGTACTCTCTTGCCTGATTCAGAGCGATCTGAAGTCTGTTAACGGCAACGGGGTACTCTGCTCTTACATATACATAACCCTGATGAGCGCCTACAGCGTAGGAAGCTATGGTCATAGCCTCGATAACAGCGTGGGGGTCGCCCTCGAGTATAGATCTGTCCATGAATGCACCGGGGTCGCCCTCGTCAGCGTTACAAGCGACATACTTCACATCGCCGGGAGCATCCTTGGTGAACATCCACTTTCTGCCTGTGGGGAAGCCTGCGCCTCCGCGTCCTCTGATACCGGAATCGAGAACTTCCTTGACTACCTCATCGGGTGTCATGGAGGTCAGTGCCTTATACAGTGCCTGATAGCCGTCGGTAGCGATATACTCCTCGATATCCTCGGGGTCGATAACGCCGCAGTTTCTCAGAGCTATTCTCTTCTGCTTGCGGTAGAAATTGGTCTCATACAGAGAGATGATAGAGCCGTCCTCGTGAACGGTCTCCTGGTACAGCAGATCCTTGCAGATCTCGCCGTTTACGAGATGTTCGTCAACGATCCTCTTGATGCCCTCGGGAGTAGCCTGTGCATAGAATGCGCCCTCAGGGTATACGATAACGATGGGGCCCAGTGAGCAAAGACCGAAGCAGCCGGTTCTTACTACCAGTACTTCATCAGCGATGCCCTTTGCAGCCAGCTCGTCCTTCAGAGCCTTCAGAACGTCCATAGAATGAGAGGACTGGCAGCCCGTACCGCCGCATACGAGTACCTGCTTGCGGTAGCCTGTTTCCTTGGCGAGCTTCTCGCCTTCCTCTGCGATTATTGTCCTGACTTTAACGATGTCCGCTTTAGCGGCTTTGATCTTATTCAGTTCTTCGATGGTCATACTGCCTTACCTCCTTACTTATAGCTATCCAGGATCTTAGCGACCTGATCGGGCTTGAGCTTGCCGTAAACGTCCTCGTCTACCAGCATAACGGGAGCAAGTCCGCAGGCACCTACACAACGGCAGGAATCGATGGAGAACATACCGTCAGCAGTACATTCGCCGCTCTTTATGCCCAGCTTTGCCTCAACAGCCTCCAGTATCTTATCAGAGCCCTTAACGTAGCAGGCAGTACCCAGACATACGCTGATCCTGTGCTTGCCCTTGGGGGTCAGCGAGAACTGGCTGTAAAACGTTGCAACGCCGAATACCTCCGACAGTGAAACGCCCAGTCCGTCAGCGATCATCTTCTGGACCTCAATGGGAAGATAGCCGTAGATCCCCTGAGCCTCCTGCAAAGTAGGCATCAGTCCACCCGGCTGGTCATGGTGCTTAGCAATGACTTCCTTAAGCTGTGCCTCCTGCTCAGGAGTACCCTGAAAAGGAATAACGGTTTTCTCAGTCATAAAATAACCTCCTTATGTTTTTTCTGCATAACAAAATATACTGATCATGCGCTGCGCATTCATCATGCTATATGGGGGATATAAGTGCGTATATACCCCTGATTTTTCACGCAGTCAACATTATTATTATACATTATTTCGACTTTCTTTTCAAGCATATTTTGAAAATAAATTCACAAACTTACCTGCAATTTTTTATGCATTTTTACGCAAAGTGTTTGGTTAGTCGTGCATAATCTGGTTAGTATTGCATAACTATTGCATCGACATACGAAAAATCCGCACTTTTTAACACATTGTCAATGATTTAACAGGACGTGATCCTGCCGCTGTCGGGCGTAAAGTCTGATTTGAACGGCATATCCACGCGTTTTTGCAGGATTTCATGCATCACAGTAATGAAAATGTATGCAGAAGTGCTATATATAAATTGATATAGGTATGAACTGTTGAGAAAATATGTCAATTGGCGTAATATACAAAATAATTTGACTAAATTTGTGAAAGAATTTTGCGAAATTTTATATACAAAATACAAAAAATGTGCTATAATATATTCAGCCCAAAGAGAAAGGGGAGATGTACCGTGAAGTCAATAATTACTATAAGCCGTGAATTTGGCAGCGGCGGAAGAGAGATCGGCAGGATACTTGCGAAGGAAATGGATGTACCGTTCTATGATAAGGAACTGCTGGAGATCGCTTCTAAGGAAAGCGGTATATGCGAGGAGCTGTTCGTTAAAAATGACGAGAGCTATACCAGCAGTTTTCTCTTCTCACTGGTGATGGGCAGCTACCCTATGGCGACGGACGGCAGGATCAATCCCGATCTTCCGCTGAACCACAAGATATTTCTGGCGCAGTTCGATACGATACGCAAGCTGAGCGAGAACGGTCCTTGTGTTATTGTCGGCAGATGTGCGGATTATGTGCTTAAAGACCGTGAAAATGTCATTGATTTCTTCCTGATGGGAGATATGGCTGACAAGAAGACGAGGATACTGGGCAGGTATGATATAGAAAAGGACAAGGTGGAGGACTTCATAAAGAAGACTGATAAGCGCCGTGCTTCCTACTATAATTATTATACCGATCAGAAATGGGGCGCATCTACCAATTATGATCTGTGTCTTAATACCTCGCGCACGGGTATCGACGGTGCGGTGAAGCTCATGAAGGAGTACATCGCCATCCGTGAGGCTCACAAAGCCTGACGGCATCATTACTAACGACATTCATGTTTTTAATTCATTTTACTTTCCTTACTACAGAAAGTCGTCGGTCGGGAGATCGGCGGCTTTTTGTATTGTGTGAGTTCCTGTATCCCGATACAACACACAGCTGAAAATGGGCGCAAAAAAGCACCCCGACTATTGCCGAAGTGCTGATGGATTGCGGGAACAGGATTTGAACCTGTGACCTCCGGGTTATGAGCCCGACGAGCTACCAAGCTGCTCTACCCCGCGATATCTTTAATTTTGTTTTTGCTCTCTCGAATTTTGTTTTTGCTCTCTCGCTGAGTGCTTATTTATTATATCACAACGATCTGCGAATGTCAAGGGTGAAATTCAAAAAAATCCAAAGTTTACTTTATGTTAACAATTATATCAGCTTCATTTAGCTTTATATATGCTGAATGCCGCGTAAACAGGCGCTTCCTGAGCGCAGAAACGCAATACACATCTTTTTCAAAAATATGCCCGGTATAGAAAACTGTGACGGCGCAGCAATTTCTTATGCATGACAAAAGCCTGCATAACTGGTATGCAGGCTCAGCCCTTTCATAATATCTATAAAATCTTTACCCTGTCGCGTTTTTAGTCCCGCACTCTGTCGGGAAAATGCTGCCGATCGCCTGATGAACATACGAACGATGTTCATATTATATATTCGTTGGATCGGCTATCTTTAACTATATGCATATTATACTCCATCCGATGCTGTTTGTCAAGGGGGCGGGGAATAATTAATGATAATATCACCGAATTTGTAGATGTGCACAAAATACGCGGTCATCCGTGTGCTTTACGTCCAATAACTTATTTCATTTAACGGATAAATCTGCTGTTTTGAAATGATCTGACATTACTTTTATGATTTATAATACCGCAAACTGACGATGTTCATATTGTATAATACAAAGGGGAAAGCTCGCACTTGGTAAGGGTGCGAGCTTTTGGTGTATGGATGTATAGAAAAAGGTCTTTTAGGATGGCATATCAATAATAGTATACGGGAGGGTCGGGCCACAGACGGCAGCGAGGGCCGTTTGCGTTTCTGCCGTAAGAATCGGCTGCCCATACCTCAAAGTTACCGGTCTCAGCATCGTAGTTCCTTACGTTTTTCTTGGAGATACGGTAAACCAGCAGCCACCTGTCGGTGTAGCTGTAAGTGTTGCTCTTGTCTCTGGGGCTGTTGTCGTGATTGCACTCAGTCTTGGGGTGCTTGTAGCCCGGACTTCTCATGGGTATGTACAGATCTGTGCTTGCTCCGATGACCTGGTCGATGTTTTCATTCATGCAGTCTCTTACATAAGTGTAATTGTCATCTGTCCAGTCCCAGCCGCTGCCGCGCATCCTCTTCTTGTTGATGTAGGTGTAGGTGTCCTTTGCGGTCAGTGCGCCGTCGCAGCGGGCTACCGATCTTATGGTGTACTTCTCGCCTGCGATGCATACATCGAAGTCCGAGCCGCCGCCGCCTTTTTTGCCGCCGTAGAACGAGTCGTAAAACTTAGGATCCTCTATCATAAGGGTCTGTACAACTGCTGCTATCGTTCTCGCGGTCTCAAGATCTGCTCTGCGCTGAGCCTTCTTAACGTAGCCCAGAAGGAGAGGAACGAGTATCATTGCAAGAATACCAATTATCGCGATTACTACAACTAATTCTACTAAAGTAAAGCCTTTCTGATTGTTATTTGTGTTCTTTGTCATATCGATCCCTGCTTTCAAATTACCATTACGTTGTTAAACTTACCACGATCAGCATCGCCCCGATGCTGTAAAACTACTTTTAGTTTTTGTTCTTAACTTTAAACATATTATACTATTTTTGTGCGCGTTTGTCAATTGTATAGCTTATTATTTAATTCATTAAGCATTTGATTTGTATAGATGCACAAATGGTTATAGATTGTTATAAACCTAATATCCAA
>NZ_CAMHRZ010000050.1 GCF_946187255.1 uncultured Ruminococcus sp. | reverse complement strand
TATATGCCGCCGCATTGCAGACGGTATCGTTGTTTCCAATGCTTCCAACCGCAACAGAAACTATCGTTTTAAAGAAAACAAGAATAGTATCATATAATATCCAATTCATTTAAAATGCTATATGAGTTAGATGACTATTTAATTGATATGCATACAATATCGTAAGATTGCACAGTTCCGACGTTGCTTTATTGTTTATTGCGCCCGGAAATTTTTGAATTTGTGTCATCCGGAATTCAATGATAGCTTGAATATCATTGCACATACAAATCAAGTTGGGAAAGTTGATGATTAGTTTGAATGCACTAAAAACACACCGAAACTTTGTACAGTTTTCTTTTAATGTTAATGGGCAATTAACATTTCGTGAAGCAATGTGTGCTATAATATAATCATATTATATTCGTCGGATTTACTCAAATGATCAATATCTGCAAATCATGCAGTAAAAACAGGAGGAAAAAAATGAAACTAATAGCTAGTTTTTCGATCGATCACACAAAAATCATCCCCGGCATTTTTATCAGTCGTGTAGATAATCTTGATGATAAAATGATAACTACCTATGACGTAAGAGTCACAAAGCCTAATAGTGAACCTGCAATTGATGTTGCTGCAATGCACACACTTGAACATATTATTGCAACCTTTCTCAGAAATGATCCTGACTGGAAAGATGAAGTTATCTACTGGGGACCTATGGGCTGTCTGACAGGTTTTTATCTCATTCTCAAGGGAAATCGTGCTCCCAAGGAGATACATGATCTTTTACTGAAAGCATTCAGATCGGTAGATGAAGCGAAAACGGTCCCCGGTGCTGAGGAGAAAAACTGCGGAAATTACCTCATGCACAACCTGCCTATGGCAAAATGGTATGCGAAAAAATATGCAGATTACCTTGAGGCAAATGCAGACAATTCTTTAATATTTGAGTATCCGAAAACAGAACGTCTTGTAACAGATGACGGTCAGCAGTTCTTTGATTCATAATTTGACCTGTCCGCTGACCCCTCGCACACCCCCTGACATGATCCTTTACCATGCCGCGTTGTCTTCGAGGGTCATCAGATGCTGTGTTTTCCGACACAGAAGATGGATAAAACAGAACCAAAACAAAAGCCGTATCTGTCTTTGATTCTGATCGTACTGTTGATACCGTCCTTTCGGGCGGTATTTTTTTGCGGAAAAATGAAGTGCATATACTGCATAAAGAAAAAGTCCTGCACAAATCTTGTGCAGGATACCGATCTTGTGCAGGATAAAGATCTTGTGCAGGATCTTTTTGTTCGTTTCTTAAACGCATATCACTCACGGTCCCGCTGATATCCGCTTGTATGCGAACTCCAGCATACCTATATTCAGCACAGCGAAAAACGTGAGATACACAGGCATTATCCCGATGCCCACTGCCTGCTGCAAAATTCCGAACACCATTGGCATGAAGGTGCTGCCGATGTACGCCGAAGCCATTTGCAGACCTATCACCGCAGCGCTGTTTTTTCTGCCGAAGTTTTCGGGAGCCATGTGCTGTATCGCGGGATACACGGGACCCATTCCGATGCCCGTTATGACAAATCCCACAGCCGCAGGGATATATCCCGACAGCGGCAGGAAGATGAGCAGTATGCCCGCCGCCTCAACAGCGATGCCGATGCGGATAAGCAGTCTGTCACCCAGTTTGTTCGACACAAATGCCGATATCAGCCGTCCCAGCATAAGTCCGCCGAATATCAGCGAGCCGAAAGCCGCGGCAAGCCCTGCACTTATACCCTGCTTCGTCCCGACAAAATAGCTGGATGTCCACAGAAAACAGGTGGCTTCGCCCGAACAGTAGGCGTAGAATGCGATCAGCGTCGGGATAACGCCCCGAATTTTCAGGGCAGTCTTTATGCCTGCGCTGTCGCTCTCGTCATCGTCGGCGGTTTCGGCGTTTTTCTTCCACAGCGGGAAGGACAGCAGACACACCAGCATTATCCCCGACTGTATGTATGCCGTCCAGCGGTAGCCCTCGTTCCAGCGGGCGCGGGAAAGGGCGAGGGACATTATGTAGGGGCTTATCATCGCACCAACGCCGTAAAAGCAGTGCAGGAAGTTCATCACAGACGATGAAAAGTGCTTTGCCACATAGTTGTTGAGTGCGGAGTCCACCGAGCCCGCACCAAGTCCGTAGGGTATGACGAACAGGAACAGCATCCAATAATGTGACGCAAAAGAGAACCCGATAAGACCTATCACCGTCAGCAGTATTGAGAAGACTACTATCCATTGTGTCTTGATCTTCCGTATCAGCGTCGGGGCGATTAGTGCGGAGATTATCGTCATGAAAGATATGGACATGGAAACATATCCCGCGAATGACGACGGGACCCCGAAGTCATTCTGCATAGTGGGCCAGCCCGAACCGAGAAGCGAATCGGGCAGACCGAGACTGATGAACGCAAGATATATTACTCCGAGAAGAAGTGCTGTCATTTTTTACCTCGTTTGTAATTATTTGTCGTTAACTATGTTGTTTATCCAGATGTCCGACCGCACCATGAAAAAGCCTATGACCACTTTTATTATCTCGGTAAAGTTTATTATGGCGAACATGGGGTGGATATCCATTTTTGTAAAGTGAGCGATGATGAATGAAAGCGGGATGACGAGCGCCCATGTGAAAACAAAGTCGAACAGGAAAGTGAGTATGGTCTTTCCGCCGCTGCGCAGTGTGAAATAGCAGGCATTCGTGTATGACCACAGCGGCATAGTCAGCGCCTGTATTATTATCATATATGAAGCCAGCGACCTTATGCTGTCTTCTGTCTTGTATATCTCGGGGAAAAGGGGAGCCAGCGGGATAACTGCGGCTGTGAGCAGGAGAGTGGACGCAATGCTGAAAAATCTCAGCTTATCATCTGTCCTGCGGGCTTCATCAAGTTTGTTTGCACCCAGTTCTGCGCCGACGATGATGCCGATGCAGCAGCCAAGCTGTATGTATACCGAGCCGAAGAGATTTGTGATGGTACCGCTGATGTTTCGTGCGGCAACAACGTCAAGACCTCTCTCGGAGTAGCACTGTGCAATGACCGCCATTCCCGCCGCCCACAGAAATTCATTAACAAGCAAAGGCGAGCCCTTGATGATGATATCCTTTAACAGCTTTCGGGGGATGGTGAAGCCCCTGAAAAGCCCGACTGCATAACGGTTCCTGTCCTTGTGAGTGTGAGTCCAGAAAATGACCACACCCGCTTCTATCAGTTTGGCGATGACCGTTGCGACAGCTGCACCGCGCACGCCCATTTCGGGCATTCCCAGCTTGCCGAAAATAAGTCCGTAGTCCAGAACGAGATTGACCCCGACAGCTGATAGCGAGCTTATCATCGGTATCGTTGTTATGCTGCATTCGCGCAGGGTGCTTGAATATGCCTGCCCGAACCCGAAGGGGATAAGTCCTATTATCATTATCCTCATGTAAGCCTTTGCGCTCTGCATGGTCAGGGCTATCTTTTCGGGGGTGTCATCTTCGCTGATGAAAAGCCGTATGAGCGGTTCGTCAAACAGGCTGAACACCAAAGCGCCGATAACTACTATCGCTGTGCATATCATCAGTTTGAAGCGCACAGTATATCGCTGACCCTCATCATCGCCTTTGCCGAAAAACTGCGCACCGAATATACCCGGACCTGCCACAGCACCGAAGATGGTTATATTGAATACGAATATGAACTGATTGACTATTGAAACGCCGCTCATCTGTTCTGTACCGACTTGTCCCACCATGATGTTATCCATCATGCTGACAAAATTTGTTACCAGATTTTGCAGTATCATCGGTATGACGGTGATCAGTACCCGTTTGTAAAATACTCTGTCTCCCAGGTATTTTTCTTTTAATTTTGTATACATATTTTTCTCCTTTTTTTGACTGAGCCATATTATACCATATATATACCGCAAATGTCAATATTTCGGGTGCCGCATAACAGAAAAACGCTCCTCATTTCGGGTGAGAAGCGTTTATACATACTATGTATTATATGCGAATGATCTTTTTCACCGTTCTCTTCGCTTTCAGGACTGCTTTCTTCCTGAAAATGCGTATCGGTATCGTACTCATGATGTACGCCGAATACAGACGGTAGGGGAGATCTTTCACCGAGTAAGACCTGCCGTTGCGCACAAAACCCGTCATAATGCCGATAATGTCGCTGTCCTTGATGCCGTACTCTTTGCGGACGCAGTTGTCACCCAGAATGACATAATCATGGGGGCGCACTGCGATGATGCGGTGAAGCACATATTTGTTCGGGGGACGGCGGTAAAGCACCACGTCGCCCGCTTTGCAGCGGCGTGCGGTCTTCTTTGTGACGGTGAAAAGGTCTCTGCCCTGATGCAGCAGCGGCATCATGCTCACGCCAACGTTTGTGTAGGTGAGATCGTCGTTCTTTTCAAGATATTCCTCGTAAGTCATTTTATTTCCTCATAAACTCCCATATTCATAATGATATTTGCTCTTATCATTATACCATATTTTCCCGAAATGTCAAATGGTTATTCACTTTTAATTGACATTTCTCTGCCAATGTGCTATAATATATAGGTATATGCGGAATATACAATATAAATATAACATGAAAGGAAATCATCCATGAAACTGAATAAAGAATTTATCCCCCACGAATCTCACGGCGAGGTCATGCTCATCGCAACGGGCAACACCAAGTTTTCGGGGCTGGTTCGCGGGAACAAGATACTGGGCGATGTGCTGGAGCTGCTGAGGGAGGAGACCACCGAAGCTGAGATCGTAAAGAAGATGCGCGATAAGTACGACGCGCCCGAGGGCAAGATCGAAGGGGACGTTCACAAGGTCATTACGGAACTCAGCAAGATAGGCGCCATTGTGTGATATATGACGGGCATATATAAGTTTGCGGGAAAGCTGATAGAAGTCAACTCACTGTACGGACTTGTTCACGATTACTGCGCCGAATACCGCGCTGAGGGCGAGCCTGACTTTTCCGTGACGACGACCCGTGAGGATATCGAGCACGAGCGTGTGAGCAATGCACGTTCATCCGAACGTGAGGGCATAATAAGGCACAATTCCTCCGACGAACAGCTGGAGGAGCTGGCAGTGTACCGCAAGATAGCCGAACAGATGCCGCGTTACGGCACCTTCCTGTTTCACGGCTCATGTGTGGCGGTGGACGGTGAGGGCTATCTGTTCACGGCGAAGTCGGGGACGGGCAAATCCACTCACACAGGGCTTTGGCGGGAAATGCTGGGCGAGAGGGCGGTAATGGTGAACGATGACAAGCCGCTGATAACTGCGGCGGCGGAGGGCATTGTGATACACGGCACGCCCTACAACGGCAAGCACCGTCTTGGCTGTAATATCTCGGTGCCGCTGAAAGCCGTTTGCCTGCTGGAACGCGCTGAGACCAACACTATCCGCCGAATAAGCAGAGCGGAGGCATACCCGATGCTGATAGCGCAGACATACCGCCCGAATGACGGTGCGGCGCTGGCGGCTACGCTGCCGCTGATAGACAGGATGGCGGACAATGTGGCGCTTTACAGGCTTGGGTGCAACATGGCACCCGACGCGGCAAGGGTCGCGTATGAGGGCATGAAATAATTTAACATGATAACACGGCAGCTCTTTCGGGGCTGCCGTTTTTTGTTAATTAAAACTATTAACATTCTGCGAAAACGTTTTCAAAAAGATGTGCAAAATAAGAACAAAAGCCCCTAAAATTCACAACTTAGATGTAATGTTTTAACTTATACGTTGAATGTTAAACAAATGTTAATAAAAATTAGATGCTTATTTATAAGGTTTGTACAATGTGCAACTTAATATTTGTGCAGGTATATGAATTATTCCAGATAAATCAAGAAAAGTGGTGACAAAATGAAAAACGTGTGTTATAATAAATTTGTAATAATTCAGCAAACACCTCCACGGATGCAAGTATTAATTGACGAATATATTTAATTAATTCTGAGGGGATGTATGCAAATATAACAGTCGATGGCGCTGGGCTGTTAAACAAATGTACACAAAGTGCGGGGCGTTTGTCACGTCTTTTGCACGAATAATAATTTATTTTACAGGAAGGTGAAAAAATTATGACAAGAGGACTATCAAATCATGTCAAGCGAGTAGTCGCGGGTGTATGTGCTCTTACTATGGTGAGCGGTACTCTGCCCGTGCAGCCGTTGGCGCAGTTCGCGACGGAAATGGCTATCAAGGCAAATGCTGATACTCTCAACTCTGAATCGCATGAGTGGAGCGAAAACAGCACCATTACAGATGATAATGTGACGATAGACGGTGATGTAAACGTCACAGTTGATCTGACCCTTACAATACCCGAGAACAAAACACTTACCGTAAACGGCGGCATCAAAGGCGGCAGCCATACGGTGACGGTTGCCGGCAAGGGTAATCTTGTTATCAACGGCGAGAATGGTATTGACGGTGTGGATGATATTCCCGTTGGCGGGGAAGGCGGCGATGGCGGTGCCGGCTTTGTAGGTAATCTGATCGTTAACGGTGCTAATGTTAAGATATTCGGCGGCAATGGCGGCAACGGCGGCAACGGCGACGACCACGACCCACAAAGTGAAGGCGGCAGCGGCGGCTATGGCGCATACGGCGTTGTTGGCAACGTTACCGTAAACAGCGGTTCAGCCTATATTGTTGGCGGCAGCGGCGGCAGCGGCGGCAGTGCTTATATGAACGGATCTACTCGTCCAGATGCACCTGCTGTGAATGGTAACATTAACGCAGAAACCATACAGGTAAGCCGTGACGGCGCAGACTGGATGGGAGCAGACGCCTTGTATGATCCGAAGTATGTTAAACTGATCGGCAGTGGTGAGATCACTCTCAGTGCTGACACAGACTACACCGCCCCCACCACCGTTGATCCTATAACCTACACCGGCAATGATGTCAGCCTTGTTACCAATCCCGGCAGTATCGATTCTTCTAAGGGTACTATGCTGTACTCTACAAGCCTTTACAGCGGCGATCTGGTAGAAACAAATAATGCAACTTACACCCCTGTGGTGGGCAATGTTTATAAGCCTACAGGTCGTGAGGGTATAGCTTTCGACGGCATAAAAAATATATATTACACTGCGGGCAATGATTCGGATTCAAATCTCAGCCATAAGATTGCCAGGGAAACCAATAGTTTAGTAGATTTATTTGTAATAGTGGATGATACCGATGACAGCGGACTTCTCAGTTCAGAATGGGATTATGCCACCTACGATGCAATACTCGTTACCCGTGTTGATGGCAGTGATCTTTACTGCCAGGTAGTTAACACCGCTAGCCTTGTAAGTGCTAACTGGAGCACCGAACCCCCCGTTGCCACTAATGAAGGCGATTACACCGTTTACTGGCGCATCGAAGGTGCTGATGGCTACAATGACGTACCGACACAGGCACTTACTACCAGCATTGCAAAGGGCGACGCTGCCATCACAACAGCGCCCGCAGGCGTTAAGACAGGCTACACAGGCGATGAGATCAGCCTTGTGACCGCAGGCGAATTTGCTGAATCCGTCGGCGATAATGCGCAGTTTGAGTACGGCGTTATGACTGAGACTGAAATTGAGCCTGTGACCGGAGATTTTACACTTGTGACCCCCGAAGTTGGCAAGGTATATAAGCCTACGGATTATGCCGGTATTTTCTTTGATGGATATAAATATGCGAAGTATAAAACCAGTCCTAATTCTGAGTATGGTGACGTAATTGATGTATCAAGAGAATATGATCCAAGTCATGAATATGCACATATAGGTCTTTATGAAACATTTGATCATGCAGAGTTTTTCTTTGGTGAATTTAATACGACCTTTAATGCCGATGTTTACGATGCGATACTGGTAACCGGATTTACGAAAGAGACAGTCAATAGTGAAGAAGTTGACGTTATCGAATGCCAGCTTGTAAAAGCCAGCGAATATCACGCCGAAGATATAGTACCCGTTGATGACCCCAAAGGCACCAACGTAGGCGAATACGATGTTTACTGGCGCGTTAAGAGCGATATTTACAACGAGACCGAGTGGACGCTGCTTGACCCCAAGCCCGAGATCACTAAGGGCACTATAAGCGCATCGGATTATACCGCACCCACAGCAATTGGGTCGCTTGATTATACGGGCAGTGAACAGGCGCTTATCAACGCAGGCAGCGGGCTTGACGCAAGCAAGGGCAGGTTTGAGTACACAAAGGGCGCGGAACCCGTTAAATGGGACAAAAATGGCGATAATCCTTATGAGCCTCATGTCGGCGATGTAATAACACCCAATGGCGGAGGTGGCGTATTTTTCCCTGTTGGGTATAAAGTAAAAGTTGGAAATAACACTTATGAAGGTGCCTATAACGATGTCGGTATAAATCTTTGGTTAAGTACCAATGGTAGCCGCCATGTTGCTTATTGTACAAATGGTAGCGGCATATTAAGTGCATGGGGCAATTACGACAGCTTTAAGGTTCTGTCAGTTGATAACGTTGCCAAAGTAACCGAGATCGAGTTTATTAATGCTGCTGATTACTTAGACAGCTTAGAATGGTCGGCAGACGTTCCCACAGGCAAGGATGAAGGCGATTACAGCGTTCTGTGGCGCATTAAAGGTGCCGACAATTACAACAACGTAAAGGGCGGCGTACTTTCCACCAAGATAGCAAAACTTGCTATCAACTACACCGCACCCACAGCCAACAGCCGCGACTATGACGGCACTGAAAAGCCTCTGTTAATTGCAGGCAAGATCGCCGAAGCTGATGAGGGCAAGGGCACTATTGAGTACGGTGTCGAGACCAAGGTTGAGCCTATAGTACGCAACACTGAAACTCCTGTTTCAATTGATGATATGTCGGTTGGTCAGGTCTATAAGCCTGGCGGTCATACCGGTGTATTTTTCCCTGCAAATTACACCGTAGTTATGGATGGCAATACATTTTCAGTCAATGAAATCGAAAGCGTAATTATGTTTGCGGATCAGGACGAATACGGTATGATGTCCCATGCAGGCTCTTCACCGCTCCCCTATGGTTATGATGCTGTACAGATCACCAATATCGATAAGAACGAGAAGGTCATCACAGTAACCCCAGTCAACTCCGCAGAAGCAACAGCTATGACTTGGGGCGAAAACATCCCCACAGCTAAGGACGTTTTCGAATACACGGTTTACTGGAGACTTACACCTGCCGATGTAAAATACGCAGGCACAGAAGCGCAGGCTATCAATGTTAAGATATCTGAGCACGCTGTCGGCTACACCGCACCCTCAGCCAACAACCGCGACTATAACGGCGAAAAAGAGGCTCTGTTAAATGCAGGCTCTATTGCCGAAGCTGATGCGGGCAAGGGTACGATAGAGTATGCTCTTAATAAAACGCCCAAGATCAACAGCGAAGCCACGGTTGTTTATTCCGCGGAAGTAGGCGCCATCTACAGCCCTGCAGACGACTCCTTTGTTAATATTCAAAATGTCACCAGGGTTATCTTTCCCGGCGCTCAGACTATGGATGTCGGAGGACAAAATAACCTGCAAATCACTCCGGGTAAATTTACTCTATCCGGTAATTACGGTACTATTAATGTAAATTTCTCAAGTGAAAAATACGACGGCATAATGATAAAAAAGGTCGAGGGTACTACTATCACGATCGATTATGTCAACACCACCAAGCCCGAGACTTACGTTGACTGGAGCGGAGACGTTCCCACAGCCACCAACGCAGGCGATTACACTGTTCTCTGGAGAGTTAAACCTGCCGAAGACGGCTATCTTGGCACAGAAGTGCAGAGCATCAATGTTAAGGTATCAAAGGCGAATATTGCCGCAGCGGATTACTCCGCACCCACAGCCAACAGCCGCACCTATGACGGCGAAGAAGAGGTACTGGTAAATGCAGGCGAGATCAGCGCGGACAAGGGCAAGTTTGAGTACGCAAAGGGCGCAAAGCCTGTTAAATGGAACTACAATAAGAATACAGTTTATGAGCCTCATGTCGGAGAAGTAATAACACCCAATGGCTCTTGGGGCGTATATTTCCCTGTGGGGTATGCATTAAAAGTCGGAGATAACACTTATAACAATACATATTCCAGTATTGGTATAAATCTTATGACAAGCGATACCCACTATGCTGGTTATTGTACAAATAGTGAAGGTTTAGAAAGTGCATGGGGCGATTACGACAGCTTTAAGGTTCTGTCTGTTGATAATGACAGCAAGGTAATAGAGATCCAGTTTATTAATGCTGATGAATACTTAGACAGCTTAGTATGGTCGGAAGACGTTCCCACAGCCACCAATGCGGGCGATTACCAGGTTAGCTGGCGCATCAAGGCTGCTGACAGCACCAACATCAACGACGTTGACGGCGGCTCTATAAACGTGAAGATCGCCAAGGCGGATATTGACCCTGCGACTTACACCGCACCCACACACAAGAATGTCATCGCACTGAACAAGACAGACGGCGGCGAATTTGTTGATACCGATCTGATAACCGCTGGTTCGTTCATTGATACTGCCACCGATGCCCCCGGTACATTTGAGTACGGCATCAAGGGCGAGGGTGATCAGTACGCTTGGCAGACAGACGTTCCCACCACTAAGGCAGCGGGCGAGTTCACTGTCGGCGCAAGGATAAAGGGCGACGCTAACCACAATGACGTTGTTTTCGATGATATGGATGTTACCGTTCTCGAACAGATCGAGGGCTGGTTCACCTTTGAAGATGACGTACTTATATCCACAGTACCCTACAACAAGAACAAGCCTTTGCAGACTTACACCGCCAAGCTGGAACCCGCGACCGATCTGGTAGCAGGCAAGAAGGTCTACAAGCTGGAAGCAGGCGAGACATACTATGTATACGGCTCAAAGGCTCTGTCCTTCACAGGCAATGAGGATCTGATCGATATCGCGGGCGGCAAGCGTACACCTGCTGCTGTGATAGGCGGCAATGAATACACCTATTCCTATACCTTAGGTGTCGGCGAAGATATCGTGAATGAGTCACTCTATGAGTTCATGCACATCCACAGCCTTGACCTCTACAGCTACAAGACTGAACAGGGCGTGACCGAGTACGATAAGTCTAAGATCCATGTAGAGTGTACGACCGACACGGATAAGGGTCATCAGATCATCGCAGAGCTCACCGAAGACACTGCGTACTACTATGGTATGGTACCCTCAACGGATAACGTTGTAGTTACAGGCGAATTTGACAATACAAAATATACCTGCGCTTATGGCGTTTCCATAACTAAGGGCAGAATGTACTTCACCCATTTGGATGATACGCACGAGCTGTCATTTGATGATATGACTGTAGGCGACGATTACTACATCAACGCAGTTGTTGACGCTTACGATCCCTACACCAAGACAGGTAAGAACTTCATCCTCCAGCAGAAGATGACATACCAGGCTAAGCCTCTGTACCTCTGCAACATCTATCTCAGCACCGACGGCAAAGAGCTGGTAGAGAATCCCGAATTCAACGCTGAACTGCCCGAGTCTGAGACTAACAAGAAGTATACTAACGGCATCAAGCTGGAAGTTGAGTCTAAGGAAGAGGGAGAGAACACTGTTTACTCCATCGATCTTCCCGATGATCAGTTCACATACAACAGCAAGGATCAGAAGCCTGTTATATACATCACCAATATGCTCGGCGACACCCTTACCCAGCTGAAGCTCGGTGAGTCCAATGAAGAAGGTACCGATTACGCATTTGACTGCGAAGCACAGAAGAGTGCAAACACCTACACAGGCACACTGGAAGGCGTTGGCAATTACAGCGGCACCATAACCGTTAACTGGAAGATCGCAGATAAGGAAATAGCTGACGAAGACCTTGAAACAGTATTCAACGGCGCTATCTACGACGGCTTGAAGCTGACCGCAGGCAAGGATAATACCTCTGACTTCACTGTAAGCGCTAAGGAAGGCACAGACGAGCTCGTTTCCGAGTTCCTTGACGGTGCGACATACACAGTCAAGTATGAGCTTCCTATGGTAGAGGGACAGAACGAGTCTCAGTTCGCTGATATAGTCAATGCAGGCACCTACACCGCTACGATCACCATCAGCAAGGATAACTTCAAGTCCAAGACCATTACTGTGGAAAACGTTACCGTTGACCGCCGTAAAGTCAACATCACTCCCGATCAGGGACAGAAGACCAAGTACAACACTGCGGCAGGCGACGTTACCTTTAAGGTAGAGCAGGCAGGCACAGGCGACACAGGTCTGATAGCTGCGGATATCCCCGAAGGCACGACCGCAGACACCTACTTCGGCGAGAATATCCTTGACATCAAGGACTATAACCGCACCGATATCAGCGCGAACGACGTGGGCAAGTATGATTACCTGTTTGCTGACAGCGTAAGCAACCTTGTAAGCGGTGCAGAAGCAGCAGAAGAAGCAGCAACAGCAAAGGAAGTTCAGGTTGGCGATGAGACGAATAATAATTTACAGAATTTGCCTGTAAACTCTGCGTGGAAATATTCGTCCACTGCTTCTATCTATACAAGTGCTGAAGTTGCCGGACTGACTGATATTTCCGAATTGTCTTATTATCATAAACATGATGATGAAATTTGTCACAGCGAGAAAAATACTATTGCGGTATATATTTCCGAGACAGATAAGACCGGATTTAATAGTGGCGAGTATGTTGATGTTTCTGCGATGACAAAGGTTTATGATGGCGAATGGAATGTTTCAGACGGCTGGAACAAGATAACGCTTGATCAGTCCTTTACAAGAACAGATACTACCAAGAACCTGATGATCGCATTTGTAGAGACTGACCCGTCAAAGCCAGGCGTCGGTAGACATTATATAAGCACTCCGGAGGTCGGTAACGTTGCAAGGTCAATAAGTTATTACAGCGATGATACAGTTCAATTTAACGGAGGCTATTCATCTATTAGATATTGCGTTCCTGTTACCAAGTTCGGCAGCGCAGGAGCAGTCAACGACACCAACTACGAACTCGTACTCAACACAGATATCCCCGATTCGACGGAGAAGAATCAGTACGAAGTTGAGCAGAAGGCGTTCGAGATCGATATGCTGTCCTACAAGTACAACAACGGCGCAGGCTCCAATGCAATGTGGACATACGACAGCTTCGAGCACCAGATCGATGTTCCCGTTAACACTGATGCAGATCTCAGCTTCGGCGTACAGATCACGGAAGACGAGCCGCTCAAGTTCGTCGACAACGAAGGCGCAGGCGACATCGAAGTATACACAGGCGATGTTTACTTCGACAAGGAACACACGATCAAGCTCGCGGTCAAGACCGTGACTAAGGCGACCGACGTTCCCGAAGCAAACAAGGAATACAAGGTATTCGTAAGACTGAAGGATGGCGGAAACTATGCTCCCTGCGAAGATGACGTTGACCTGATCGGATTCTATGACGAGGACGGCAACCCCGTATATCAGGTTCCCGGCTACTGGACTGTTGCACCCGCAGCACTCACAGACATAGAGCTTGACCCGACTTTCGATGTATACTCTTCAAAGGATATCACCACGGCCATAACTGTATACGGCGTTCAGACCGAGGGCTTTGATACCGAGGCTGAAGAAGACGACGTATTCGCAACGCTCACAAAGGATACCGACTACACGATCGAATTCTACCACACCGATAAGGAAAGATACGAAGATCTTACTCAGGAAGAGCTTGCAAAAGTTCTGACCACCATGAAGGACGACGGCAAGTATCTGGTAGTGGCAAAGGGCAAGGGCAACTACACAGGCAATGTTTGCGCACAGTTCACCGTAAACAACGGTACTATCACTCCCACACACTTCACCCTGACCCTTAACAACAATATCTACGACGGCACTCTCAAGACATTCCCCGAAAACTTCACTTTCGCAGCCACCGAAGACGCTACCGACGCTGAGAAGGAGCTGGCTGATCTTTACAACAAGACAGGCGAAGAGAAGACCACCGATATTTCCGAAGTATCGTTCCAGAAGCTCATAACCGATATCGACGGCGAGCTTGATGATGGCGAGTACCTTGAATTCGGTTCGGAGTATACATTCCCGAAGGATAAGGATGTAACTGTAATAAACTTTAACGGCTCCAATAGGGAATATAGAGTAGGTTCTGAGAGCATTGCGGAACTTAATGTCGATGAGAAGGGCGATCTGAATGTCAAGGTCGGCAACGGCAGTGATTACCAGTATAGCGATACCTTTGAGAGACTTCCCGGCTACGCATGGAAAGTACAGTACAACACCACAGACAGCATTACCATCATTGGCATCAGCTTAGACGATCTCAGCCAGTTCTGGAGTTTTGAAGATTCGCCTATCGATGCAGGTCTGTATGTTGCGAAGTACAACGTTACAAGCGAACACTTCGACGAAAAAACACTGTATGACGCTTTCCAGATCAAGAGACGTGAAGTGACCATCACTCCCGACGCAGAGCAGACCAAGGAATTCTTACAGCAGACCGAAGACTTCAATTTCGCAGTACAGGAAGCTGAGAGCGGCAAGGATACAGGCAGAGTCAGCACCGAACTGAGAAAAGACGAGAATCTTAGCTGGTCGAAGCTCGTGACACTTGTTGACGAGAACGGCGATCCCTTCGAGCTCGCTTACAATACCGATGCAGGTACATACAGCTTTGGCGTATTCAAGGAAGGCGCGGTCAACGTTGAATTCAACAACTACGACGTTAAGATGGCTGATGAGACCTTTACCGTTACACCTTATGATCTCGAAGCACACAAAAATAACGGCGAAGTAGTCGTTACACTTACAGGCGACGGACTGATCTATGACGGTGTAACTAAGCATAAGATCAATATCGATTCTGTCACCGCAACCGCTGAAGGTCTTGAAGATCCTTATACTCTGACTGAGAACACCGATTATATCCTGGGCGGTTCTTATATGAAGTTCGATGCAGGTACATATTCCGCATACATCGTGGGCCAGAAGAACTTCAGTAACTCTGTAAAACAGGATTGGATCGTCAAGTCACGCCTCAACGACACTGCATCTGTGACTTTCGATAAAGACGTCGATAATAAGAAGTTCACTTCTAATGACAGCTCAGCTGAGATCAATGTTTATGATGATATCGAGCTTGTTTACAACGGTGAGTCTATTGATTCCAGAATTGACGTTGAACCCGGCAAGGTGGAGTATACAGACGAACCCGACATCAAGATCAACTACTACAACGGAGATGAGTACGACGCGTACGAAGAGTCTCTCGGCACGGCTAATCCCGCTGATAAGCCTACTCCTCTGGAGGAAGCACCTGTTGACGCAGGCAGCTATGTAGTTGAGATCACGATCACTGACGAAATGAACAGCGCGGATGCCTACAACACGGCTCAGACAACGTTCCTGTTCAGAAGTGTCAAGATCATTCCTCGCAGTATCAAGGTCCAGCCCGTTCTTACTGCTGAAAGCTACCAGATCGGCGATGAAGAGCCTACCATTGATCACTTCGTCTTTACAGCTAACAATGATACAGTTTTCGATGATGACAAGGATATGCTGAGTGCGGAACTGTGGAACGATACCGCTGACAGTATTTACAAGAAGGATGAAAACGAGTTCAAGGTATCATCCGAGGATCCTGTGATCGTATGCAACAATTACAGTGTGACTTGTGAGCCGGTCAGCTACGAATACGTCAAGATCGACCTTAAGGACAAGAATGTCAAGATCAACCTGAACAATCTTGCACTTCAGAGCGGCAACTTCACAAGCCTTAACGACGCTGTACAGAGCGTTACCTACACCTACACTGAAAAGGCTACGGGTGAGGAAAAGGTCTATACACTTGTAGAGGGTGATGACTTCGTATTTGGTGACGACACCAACAACACTCCCGAAAACGGCAGCTTTACTGTTGAGATCGAAGCTCCTGAGGGCTGCAAGAAGTTCAAGGGCTACAAATCCGTAAAGGTTGAAGTTGAGAATCTGGGCGTGGCTGTTCGTAAGAGCACAAATGTGGATCTTGGTGAGAGCCTTAAGCTGAATGTTATGTTCGAGCTTCCCGAAGCTATAAAGAATGACAACGACGCTTACGTCACTTACACCTATTGCGACAAGACCACCACATTAAAGGTTTCTGAGCTTAACACGGATTCCAATGGATATGCTGTAATACAGGCTGCAGTTATTCCTGCAATGGCACAAGAAAAGGTTGTTTTCAAGCTGTTCAACGGTAAGGGCATACAGGTACCTATGCAGGACAAGGACGGCACCGACATCGCGGAGACCGGATATTCGATCTCGTTGTTTGATTATCTGGATGCGCTGAAGAATAATTTCGCTCCCGGATCTAAATGGTATAATGTTGCGGTAGCTACAAAGGATTACTGCATAGCAACCAATCAGTTCCTTAGCGATGATCCGATAGATGAGCAGTTCAGCGATCTGACGAATAATGTTAAGGCTAAGAGCGTTAAGTCTTATCTTAAGACAGAAAGTGACCTGCCCAGCAATATGAGCAGTGTTACTATGAACCTGGATTGTCAGAATGTGACAACTTTCGCTCTGACATTCAACTTAAATAAGAGCATAAAGGCTAGTGAGTATTCCTGCACGATCGACGGAGAAGAGGTTGATCTTGTTAAGAGGAACAACAGAGCTTACTATGTGCTGTACGATAACATTTCGGCAAATCATCTTGGCAATACTCACAGACTTGAACTGAAGCATAAGGGAGAGGTCGTTTACTGGACGGAGTTCAGTGCCCTGTCATACGGAGCAGCAATAATGAACTCGTCTTATGCGGAAAATCCCAAATATGCTAATTTCGCAAAGGCACTCTATGCTTACAACAAGTACGCTGTAAAAGCTTTTGGTGACAACTGATCTAG
>NZ_CAMHRZ010000049.1 GCF_946187255.1 uncultured Ruminococcus sp. | reverse complement strand
CTATTACCTTGTCAGTAAATTCAGAAAAACACATTACCCCGTCAGTAAAATCAGTAAAATGATTTTTGACCAAAAAAGCCCGAATTTGCGCGGCTTCAATTACTGATTTATCATTTCAGTAAAATTCAGTAAAATTCAGGATAATCATTTTTCTCAGCGATCGTTATCATTATCACCAAAGCACCGCCCTTTGCTGAATTTATCATGCGTTTTTTGCATGAAAATAGTTTGTTCATAAATTCTCTGTTTAAATGTAAAAACTATCGTTGTATAATAAGTAGTAAGCTGATATTTAGCAAGCTAATTATAAGGGGGCGAATATTTAGTGAGAAAGGGAAAACAGGCTGAGGTCATCAGGACATCGAAGTATGTGCAGCACAAGATAGAAAGCATAATCACCTCGCGGCTGGCACATAACGATATCACTGCCGCCCAGAGCCATGTGCTTATGCATATCATGTGCCATCAGCCGCCGGTGTACCCATCTGATATACAGCGGGAGATGCATATCTCGGGCGCGACTGTTTCGGGACTGGTGAAAAAGCTGAGGGCTAAAGGGTATCTCACGC
This sequence comes from uncultured Ruminococcus sp., assembly GCF_946187255.1. Lineage (GTDB taxonomy): Bacteria > Bacillota > Clostridia > Oscillospirales > Ruminococcaceae > Hominimerdicola. Next base: position 16,391 of record NZ_CAMHRZ010000049.1, on the reverse strand, counting down.
TGGAGGGCTGTGATACCGATGAACGCAGACGCGGGCTTATCGTCACGGAGAAAGCCAAACTGCACAAAACAGAGATAGAAAACTGCATGAGCAGTATCGAGGATAAGGCTTTTCAGGGGTTCACACCCGAAGAACTCGATACGCTGCACAGCCTACTCACCCGAATGGCTGAAAACCTTAAAAATGCAGAACAGGAGGATAAAGAAGAATGAACAAGATACTTGCACAGATAAAGCAGTATACAGCGGACACGATACTTACGCCCGTTTATGCCATGCTTGAAGTCGTGATGGAAGTGCTGCTGCCCTACATTACGGCGAGGATAATAGATGAGGGAATAACGAAGAACGATCTGGGAGCAGTGGGAAAATACGGCGGTATAATGGTAGTCGCCGCTATCATCAGCCTGCTGGCGGGCATGATGTCGGGCGTACACGGTGCTAAGGCTTCCACAGGCTTTGCCTGTAATCTCAGGGAAGAGATATACCGCAAGATACAGACCTTCTCCTTTGCGAATATCGACAAGTTCTCCACTGCGGGTCTTGTCACAAGGATGACCACAGATGTCACCAATATACAGAACGCTTTCCAGATGTGTATACGCATCGCGGTGAGAGCGCCCTTTATGCTGATAAGCAGCATGATCATGAGCTTTGTGATAAGCCCGAAGATGAGCACCATGTTCGTGGCGGCGCTGGTATTTCTTGCTATAGCTCTCAGCTGTGTGGTCGCCTTTGCCATGAAGACCTTCGGTGCGGCTTTCCAGAAGTACGATGAGCTTAATGCCAGCGTGCAGGAGAATGTCTCCGCCATAAGAGTGGTCAAGGCGTATGTCCGTGAGGACTATGAAAAGGAGAAGTTCCGCAAAGCATCGGGCAACCTTTATAATATGTTCGTCAAGGCGGAGAGCATTGTAGCCCTCAACAACCCCGTAATGATGCTGGTAAGCTATTCCGCCATCATCGCCATCAGCTGGTTCGGCGCACACATGGTAGTGGGCGGCACCCTTTCCACAGGTGAACTGACCAGCCTGTTCTCCTATATATTCAGTGCATTCATCTCACTGATGATACTTTCCTTCGTGTTTGTTATGATATCCATGTCCACCGCCAGCATCAAGCGTATCAGCGAAGTGCTGGACGAAGAATCGGACCTTGCCAACAAGCCCGAAGTCATCACCGATATGAAGGACGGCTCCATAGATTTCGACCACGTTACCTTTGCGTACTTCAAGGGTGAGAACAAGGATGTGCTGCATGATATCGACCTGCATATCAAATCGGGCGAGACTATAGGCATCATAGGACCCACTGGTTCGGGCAAGACTTCGCTGGTCAACCTCATCAGCAGACTCTACGATGTCAAAGAGGGCAAAGTCTGTGTCGGCGGAGTGGACGTAAGGGACTATGATATGGAATTCCTGAGAAACAACGTATCGGTGGTATTGCAGAAGAACGTGCTGTTTTCGGGAAGCATAATCGACAATCTCCGTTGGGGCAATGAGGAAGCCACCGAAGAGGAATGCATAGAAGCCTGCAAGGCTGCCTGCGCAGATGAGTTCATCGAGCGTATGCCCGATAAGTACAACACCCATATCGAGCGCGGCGGCGCAAACGTATCGGGCGGACAGAAGCAGAGACTGTGTATCGCACGCGCACTGATGAAGCGCCCAAAAGTGCTTATACTGGATGATTCCACCAGTGCAGTCGATACCGCAACGGATGCGAAGATCAAGCAGGCGTTCGCGGAGAAGATACCGGGAACCACCAAGATAATCATAGCACAGCGTATATCCAGTGTTGAGATGGCTGACCGTATACTCGTCATCGAGGACGGCGTGATCACAGGCATCGGCACTCATGAGGAACTGCTGAAGACCAGCGAGACTTACGCGGATATCTACACCTCGCAGGCAGGCGGCGGCGGAGATTTCGACCGCCCCGAGAATGCTGACGGCAAGGCTGTTGCCACAGGAAAGGAGGGAGAGTAATGCCAAGACCCGACAAGACCGCACCCCGTCCCAAGATGGGCAAGGATACCTTTGCTGTGCTGGGAAGGGTACTGAAATTCATGTTCAGGGATTACAAGCTGCATTTCTTCATCGTTGTGGTATGCATCATCGTGCAGGCAGTGACTACCCTGATAGGCATGACCTACATGAAGACCCTTATCGATGAATATATCTCTCCCATGTTAAAGGAAAAGCTCGCCGCAGAAGAAGCGGGCGTGGAATACATTGCGGATTACTCAGAGCTGGCGCTCTCATTGGGCAAGCTGGCGGCACTTTATGTTGTGGGACTTGTCTGTTCCTACGCTTACAACAGGATAATGGTAAACGTGGGTCAGGGAACGCTGCGCAATTTCCGAAACGAGCTGTTTGACAATATGGAAAGCCTGCCTATCAAGTACTTTGATACTCACGCTCACGGTGATATAATGTCGGTATACACCAACGACGTTGATACTCTCCGTCAGTTCATCGGACAGAGCATACCTCAGCTGATAAACTCGACTGTATCCTTTATATCCACACTGGCAGCGATGATCGTGCTGAACGTGCCGCTGACGCTGGTATCCATATTCATGGCATTTGTTATGATGCTTGCCACCAAGAACATCTCCATGAAATCGGGCAAATTCTTCGGCGCACAGCAGAAGGACTTAGGTGATGTGAACGGCTTCATCGAGGAGATGCTGGACGGTCAGAAGGTAGTAAAGGTGTTCTGCCACGAGGAGCACGCCAAAGAGGATTTCAAAAAGATCAACGACAAGCTGCGTGACAGCGCCTTCAACGCCAACAAGTTCGCGAATATACTCATGCCTATCAATGCAAATATCGGCAACCTGAGCTATGTGCTCTGTGCGCTTATCGGTGCGCTGATGCTCATCAAGGGCGTGGGCGGCGTACAGTTGGGTACTGTTGCGACCTTCTTGGGGCTCAACAAGAGCTTCACAATGCCCATCACTCAGATATCCCAGCAGATGACCTTTATCATCATGGCATCCGCAGGTGCGGGCAGAGTTATGGACCTGCTTGACCAGAAGCCCGAGACCGATGAGGGCTATGTGGAATTCGTCAATGCAAAGATCGAACGCAATAACGAGATCAAGGAGTGCGAGGAGCGCACAGGAACATGGGCATGGAAGCACCCCCACAAGGAGGACGGCACTGTCACCTACACCCAGATGAAGGGCGAGATAGTGTTTGACGGTGTGGACTTCGGATACAATGACGACAAGATGGTGCTGCACGATGTCAAGCTGTTTGCAAAACCGGGACAGAAGATAGCCTTTGTAGGCTCGACGGGTGCGGGCAAGACCACGATAACCAACCTGATAAACCGTTTCTACGACATACAGGACGGCAAGATAAGGTACGACGGCATCAACATCACGAAGATAAAAAAGCCTGCCCTCAGAAAGACGCTGGGTATAGTTTTGCAGGACACCCACCTGTTCACGGGTACTGTTATGGACAATATACGTTACGGCAAGCTGGATGCCACCGACGAGGAATGCATTGCGGCAGCAAAGCTGGCTAATGCATCGGGCTTTATCGAAAAGCTGGAACATGGTTACGACACTGTACTCAAAGGCGACGGCGGAAATCTCAGTCAGGGACAGAGACAGCTGCTTGCCATCGCTCGTGCAGCCGTTGCAGACCCGCCCGTACTTATACTGGATGAAGCGACTTCCTCCATCGACACCCGCACCGAAAAGCTGGTACAGGCAGGCATGGATGCACTGATGAGCGGCAGGACGACATTCGTCATCGCTCACAGGCTTTCTACCGTAAAGAATTCCGACTGCATCATGGTTCTTGAACAGGGAAGGATAATCGAACGCGGAACGCACGAAGAACTCATCGACAAGAAAGGTAAATACTTCCAGCTGTACACAGGCAGCTTTGCGGAGAATTCCTGATACAAATAATTACTGCCCCGAAGCGTATTTTTGCTTCGGGGCATTGTGCTGCATCATTATAAGTTCAGAAGCCGTGATAGGTACCCGATGTATCTTTGCTTTCGATCAGAGCGCCCTTTTCAAAGGTCAGTTCAAAGGTCTTTTCGTAGGCGTGTCCGCCGATGAAAGCGCGTCCGTGAAATTGGGAGAGCATATTTGTCCCGACTGTGATCGTTCCGCTGTATTCGAGTTTCAGGTTTATATTATCATAGTATTTCATCCCCAGATCGGTATCTATGGGTGAAACGCCGTTTATCGGCGGATATTTATTATCCTGACAATACACATACAGTGTATCTAGCATCAGCCCGTCCTTTGTGACCTTTATCTGGACGACAAAACCTTTCCAGCAAGCGGTATTTCGCGGTGAGGGAGACAAGCCGAATTTCTTCGGATCAAACAGGGAATAAATATCTTCCGCACCGACGAGATCCCACACTTTATTTTCCCACACAAAGGGGTCTTTCATTTGTTCTGACATGATAAACCTCCCGACGTTAAATATGTATCGAACACATTATAGCAGAATGCATTTGGATTGTCAACACTGTTTTGGCAGCGCAAACACCCGCAGGATAGTTTGTTCCTGCGGGTGCTTTTTATGCAAGCATTTTTACCCTGTGCCCGGAGGTGACGGGCTTGGTTATGGTTAGGTGGTTGGCTTTGTTGGATCTATTGCGGGTACTCCTGCTTTTATCGTGGGGGACAGCATACTCCCGCAAGCCTGCGGACTTAGCTGTTTACCGTATTTACCGCACCCATGAATATCGGTGTGCCGTTCTCGGTATCAACTATCGCATATACAAAAGGTCTGTTCAGATATACAGTATTGATCGGTTCGTCCGTATAAATAGCACATTCGTCTGTCATTTCCACTGCCGTTGCCGCTGCTGCCTTTGTGCCCTTACGGTCAACCTCGATATGGGTCTTATGGATAACGCGGTTTATATACAGCGCTCCCGAACCTGTCTCACCCATGCCCGAGAAATCAGCACCTTCAGAAAACGGCAGTTCCATACCCATTGCGATCAGTTCGTCGCTGAGTTCGTTGCCATAATCGTATGTGAATTCGGGAATACATACGGATGCATCTCCGCCTCTTCCTGACCACAGCTTATTCAGCTTTTCACCGTCGATCGAAGCCACATAGTCCGCCATATCGGTGCCTTCCTTCGGCAGCAGTGCCATGAATGCATACTCTCCGCCCTTATAGTTCTTCACGAAGCCTGTGGTATTTTCGTCCTCAAAGAATCCGTATTCATCCGAATACATCATATTCACATTTTCCTCTTCGCCTTTGGCGTTGGTGAATATTCCGTTCTCGGTGATCTTGTCATCGGTATACTGTGTTTCCCATTCGCTCTCGAAAGCGATAGCATTCACAAGGTAAGCCACTGCTTCGGGCGGTATCTCATCCAGTATATTGGGCACCATGCCGTTGGTATTGTTATAGACCCAGTTATTTATGTCACCGAGTGTGGTTCCATCGAAGGGGGCGAGGAAAGTATCTGCGTCGTAGGAATTTTTTACCTTATTGCAGAATTCCTGCGATATGCTGATGCGGTCGCTGTCATCTCTCACCCACACGGAATTTGCCACATTGAAGTCAACGTACTCGCTGTTCATGAACTTGCCCATGCTGTACTGCATCGCGTTGTTGAGGGTGTCTATATTATGTCCGCCCAGAACAGCTTCCATCTGTGCGAGAGTATCGCCCTTTGCGCCGTTGGCAGTCATACCAAGTGCCATCATTACGCTTTCGGGAGAGACCATTGCATTATTGCCCGCCTTGATATCCTCATTGCAGCTTGCCTTGAAAAACTCAGCGGCGTAGTTTCTGTATGCCGCATAGAATTCCTCATCGGGCTTAACGCCGTTGGCTTCAAAAGCCTTATCGGAAAGGGGAGCGACGCTAACGGTATTATCTGCGGGTGCTGTATAGTCGGGTTCGATTATTGTGTCGGGTTCGGAAGCATCCTGTATATGCATATCAGTGGATACCTGCATTCCTCCGCAGCCTGTCATTGTCAGCATAAGTCCTGCCAGTGCGGCGCATATAGTCTTTCTTACATTAGTGTTATTCATTTTGTTCCCTCCTGTATTATATATCTGTTTGAGAGACTTTGTCGTTTTGTTGTCTCCTCTCATTTGTCTTACGATATATATACGGATAAGGAAGGGAGTTTTTTTGGTGTCATCCTGCACAAACATTCTGCGAGAATTTAGTTGATAATAAACAAAAAAGGACTGCCGTATGATACAGCAGTCCGCAAAGTTCTTATTTCATAGACAGCCACGCAACGACGACCGCGATAAGCAAAAGCACAGTGAACAGCATCATCGTGCCCACCCTTATCAGCGTTTTGCGTTTTTTAGCATTCTGCTCGTCAAGCTCCGCCAGCTTCTGCTGAGCGTGCTGTTCGGCTGCCCGCATCATCTCTTCCGATACATTTTCCCCGATACTCACTGTGATCACCTCGCTGTTATGTCAAATGCAGTTGTGGTTTACGGTTACATTATAACACAAAGCAAAGTGAATGTCCAGTAGTTTTTTCAATATTTTCCCAATACCCGCAAAATATGCCGTATGTACCCGCCCCCATTGACAGGTGCTGAATTTATACAGTTGTGATGTCACAACTGCGGGAGTATCTTTCACCTGTGCGGACGTAGGAAAAGGTCGCAGCGGAATATATATCCATAGTGTCACACCTATTATATTATTGAAATCTGAATTTATCATGTTCTATCCCTGCTTCCGCGAGTGGAATTACAAGGCTTGCGAGATGCGGGATAGGTGCCAAAACAGGGGAGATAACGGAGCGGGCGAGCTGATTTAAGAACAGAAAGTATTATATTAAACAACATCGGCAGTCCCGAAAGGAAACTGCCGATGACTTATATTATAAACTTGTGTCCATCTATCAGATCACTTTAAAGTCACATAGAATGCCTTCTTGAACGCATCCGCAGTTACCCACTCGCCGTTTACCTTTGCGAGTACTACCAGCCTGTATTTGCCGCTGCGTACCTGCGGTGAAGTCCAGGTGGTGATGCTGCCGTCAAGCTGTTTCTTGACTACCCATTTGTTCGCCTGATATACGCCAATGCCGTACTTCTCGGCACCGGGGACCTTGTTCCACTTGAAGCCTATCTTGTTGTCCTTCACCTGTGTCTGTACGGTGGGATAAAGGTTTACAGGCTCAGCTTCGGTGGTCACGGTAACGGCTTTGCTGAAGTCCATATTCCACTCGCCCTTGTACATAGCCACTACAGCTATATTGTACTCCTGACCGGGTTTCAGACCTGTGAGCGTATAATTATATGTATTTTTGGGAACCTTAGCCAGCAGCTTCCACTCGCCGTTAACATAACCGCAAATGCCGTACTGATCTGCGTCGCTTGAAGCATACCAGCGTATCTTGACGGAATCCTTGCTCTTCTCGGTCGCGTATATATTAATAACTTCTCTGTCAACATCGCCGTAATTTATAACAGCCGTATCCAGATCTAAATTACCGTATTCGATCTTTATCTTGTTCCACTGGCTCCTCGATCCGCCGTAGTTTACAGTGAGCTGCGCACAATTAATGAAATTCGATTCACCGATGGTCTTGATGCTTGCGGGAATGCTTATGGTATTCAGGCTCAGACACTCCCAGAACGCACTCATGTCGATGATCTCAACGCCGTTTTCGATCTCAGCTTCGGTTATGTTTGAACAGCCTGAAAATGCGCAGAAACCGATAGTATTGACACCACCCGGTATCTTTATCTCCGTGAGAGAAATGCATTTGCCGAAAGAAAGACACTCTAAGGTCTTGAGGCTTTCGGGCAGAACTATGCCTGTGAGCTTTTTGCACCCGTAAAAAGCACTTTCCCCGATGGTGGTGAGACCCTCAGGCAGCGCGGCGGTCTTCAGGTTATAGCAGTCACTGAAAGCAAATCCACCGATAGTCTTGACACTGTCAGGTATGTTTACACTTTCAAGATTATCGCAGAGATAGAATGTATAATCTTCGATGCTTGTAAGACCTGCGGGCAGCTTTGCTTTTTTCATATTAAAGCAGCTCATAAAAGCATGATCTCCGATGGTCTTGACGCTGTCGGGCACTGTAACGCCTGTCAGGTGCTCGCTGGAGAAAAAGGCATATTTATTGATGCTCGTAGTGCCATCGGGGATGACGATATCTCCCTCACAGGCAGAACCGTCTATCACTATGCCGTTTACGATAACGGGCATATCAGGGCTTTGCTTGTTTTTCAGCCATTTTGTCGAGGAGAAAGCATCCTGACCGATAGAGGTCACACTTTCGGGGATGTCTATATTCGTAAGGTTTTTGCACTCCAGGAAAGCATTGTCACAGATGGTCGTAACGCTGTCGGGCAGAGTAACGCTCACAAGATCATTGCAGCTTATAAATGCGTTCGCTGCGATGGTATTAACACCCTCAGGCACAGAATAGCTTTCGTTCTTTATTCCTGCGGGATATATCTGCAGAATAGTCTTGTCCTTGTTGAACAGTACTCCGTCCACAGATGAATATATCGGATTGTCCTCAGCTATGTTGAGGTCTGTAAGGTTTTTGCAGTATGAGAAAGCGGAATAATCGATATGTAACACGCTTGCGGGTATATTCACACTTTCAAGACTATAGCAGCCGGAGAAAAGTGAGGCTCTGATCTCGCTCAGCTTATTGGGCAGCTTTGCGCTCTTGAGACTTGTGCAGTTACTGAATGCGCCGAAACAGATGTTTGTGGCACTGTCGGGGATAGATATCTCGGTGAGAGCTGTACAGCCGCTGAATGCTCCGGAGCCGACCCACTGGATACCATCGGGTATCTCAACGGTTTCCAGACTGGTGCAGTAGCTGAAAATAAGATCGGGAACATAATACAGGTTCTTCGGCAGCTTTACGCTTTTTAGCTTGCTGCAGTCCGCGAAAACTCTGATATCCATACCTGTAACACTGTCGGGTATCTCTATGCTTTCAAGGTTTTTACATCCGCCGAAGGCATCACAGCCTATATATGTGACACTGTCGGGTATCGTTATCGATCTCAGGTTCTTATAGTTTCTGAAAGCCTGCGCACCTATGCTTGTTACGGGCAGTCCGTCGATGGTATCGGGGATGACTAAATCGATGGCTGTATCCTTGTGCTTGTAGCCTGTTATCTCCACACCCTCGTCTTCAACGGCATAATATGTAAAATTGTTTTCGGCTGTATCGTCCTCATTGCCTGTCGTATCCTTATCATAGCTTACCATGCCCGAAGTTAACGTACTTTCAGCTGCGGCTTTCTGCGGCATATATCCCGCTGTCCCGAATACCACTGTAGCAGCACATACGGATGCTGCAATTCTCTTGATCATTTTGTTGACCTCCCTGATAAATAATTTTGAATGGATACACTGTCCATCCATACCGCTGACTTATCCCACTAAGACCGAGTATGCAAATTAGTCAATTTCGCATAATCAAAGCTGAACAAATTAGAATAAGTTACTATTTCATATTATACTCATATACTTGATTTTGTCAAGTAAATAAGCAAATTCCACGATATCGGGAGAAAAATCTGCATTTTATACATACGAACGATACATTATTTGACAACTTCGATATTACAAAAAGATCGGCAGCCCAAAAGGAACTGCCGATCAAAGATCAGGTCTATTGTGTAATTACATCACTTTACGGTAACGTAGAATGACCTCTTGAACACATCCGCGTTCACCCACTCGCCGTTGACTTTAGCAAGTACGACCAGCCTGTATGTGCCATTGGCGACCTGCGGAGAAGTCCATGTAGTTATACTGCCGTCAAGCTGTTTCTTGACTACCCACTTGTTCGCCTGATATACGCCAATGCCGTACTTTTCGGCACCCTTGACCTTAGTCCACTTGAAGCCTATCTTGCTGTTCTTGACCTGTGTCTTTACAACAGGGTAAGCATCAGTTGGTGTCGTATCGGTCTTGCCTGTGAAGCCTGTGATCTCACAAAATGCTTTTTTAAGAGTGGGATCGCTTATCCTGCAGGTCGTTCTGTTATAATGTCCGCCGTATTCGGGATCATTCTCGCCTTTGGGCGTTGCCCAGAGTACGGGGCACATCTGACGGTCGTATGCAGCCTTGCAGACAGCACTCAGGAAACGAACAACAGACTGTGTCTCCTTTCCCTTTGTGGGGCAGCCGTACTCACCGATGATGACGGGGATGCCCTTATCGGTAAAATTGCTCTTCATCATATCCATGTTGGCATTAAGCTCACGGTAGTCCTCATCAGTGCCCCAAGTGGAACGCGCCTTTGCCCATGATTCGTCCTTGTCCTCCAGGATAGCAAAGCCTGCGGGAGTATAATAATGCACGGATATCGCCATGCGGTCAGCAGGGTCGTAAGGCATTTTGAAAAGCGCATCGCAGGTGCGGTCGATACCTGTATTATATCCCGATATCAGCAGATGGCGCTTGGGATTATTGCCCCCCGATGCGCGGATAACATCTACAAATTTCTGATTTATGCGGTTGCACAGCGCATAGGACTTTTCTTTCTGCGACTGCGTCCCGCTCCAGGGGTTCCATACAGATTCCCATCCAAGCTCCTCGTTCTGCGATTCAAATACCAGGTGATCGTCATAGTCCTTGAACGCATCTGCGATCTGCTCCCACATGGTCTCGTAGCGTTTCATGCAGCCTTCTTCATCGGCGGGGAAATTGTTCACCCAGCCGTTGTCGTAATGGATATTAATTATACAGTACATATCCGCATCGATGATCCAGTCAACTACCTGCTGTACACGGGCAGTATACTCAGGAGATATGGTATAAGTACTCATGTCCATCATATTTGACCATGCCACAGGCACACGCACAACGCCGAAGCCCTCATTTGCCATGCCGTCGATCATTTCCTTAGTAATGACAGGGCTGCCCCATGCGGTCTCATAATCCCGGGGCTCCAATACCCCGTCGCCCCATTGTCTGTCAACATCTGCTATCCAGTCTCCGCAGGCTTCAAAGGTGTTGCCCAGATTGATGCCGATACCCATTTCACGCACTATCTCAGCTGTTGTGATATTGCGCATACCTTTATTACTGTCAGGCAGTGCGCTTGACTGTATGCTCCCCATCATGCTGCCTGTCATCACACACGAAAGCAGCGCGGCTGTCAGTTTCTTCTTCATTTTTATCCCTCCGGTTTTTTCAACAATGATATACATATGCTGTTAAAAATAACAGCATAATTCGGACTTGATATTGATTTTTGGTATAGACTGTGTTATATTGATTATAGCATCGATACAATGGGGCTTCAAGCAGATTATCGACACAAAACAGGACAAAACCGACACGGGACTTACACAAAGGATAAGGTGATATCTATGTTTCGTATGCCGCTTCAGGCTTTTACACAAGATGAGGATTTTCCGTTCTTTATCCATTACGGAGAACATGATGAGCCGCTGTTCCTGCACGCGCACGATGCCTATGTTGAGCTGGTCATAGTGCTCTCAGGCAGTGCGGTACATATCGTTGACGGGGAGAGCTATCCCATACGCAAGGGAAACGTGTTCGTTATCGCGGAGGATACCGAGCATGGTTATGATGATCCCGAGAATTTTCGTATATGCAACATCATGTTCCGAAAGAGTATTCTGGATACGAATTCGCTGGACATCGCAGGTTCAACGGGATTTCAGGCGCTGTTCGTCCTTGAACCGCAGAACTCGAAACTAAAGGGCTTTACAAGCTATATGGATATGCTTCCCGATGAACAGCTGCGTATCGGGGAAATGATCGCCGCACTGCACACGGAGTATCACAGCAGGGCATCGGGATGGCAGACGATGGTGCGTGCAAAATTCCTATGCCTTGTTGTTGAGCTTTCGCGGATGTACGATACGAGCCGTATCGAAAAAGACACAGGCATCGTAAAGCTGGCGCCTGCACTTGCATATATCGAGCGGCATTTTCAGGAGGATATAACTGTAATGGAGCTTGCGGGACTTACGCACTATTCCGAACGTCAGTTTTTGCGTCTGTTCAAAGAGGCAACAGGGTACCGTCCCATGCAGTACATAACAAGGCTGCGCATACAGACTGCCTGCCGTCTTTTATGCGAAACGGAGCTGAATGTGACAGAAATAGCAGAACGCTGCGGCTATACCGACAGCAGCTATTTCAGTCGGGTATTTCAGCAAAAGTGTGGTATCCGACCAAAAGCGTATCGGAAAGGTGCGGTGTTTCACGGGGCAGTGTGACAGAAAAAGGTCTTACCCCACAGCGTCGGGATAAGACCTTTCTATATGCCTGCACTATATTATATGTAATACCGGCTAACGGCAGTGATCTCACCCGTCACTTCACCGTAACACTGACAGCATTTCTGATCGCGCTGTCGGTATCCCAGCTGCCGTTGACTTTGGCGGCGATGGCTACCTTGTATGTCCTGCCGGGGATGAGACCTTTGGGGGAGGTGTATACCGTGTCGGTTATGTCCTGCGCCTGTATCCTCCACTTGCCTGCCATGAATACAGCTATGCCGTATTCTTCGGCACCTTCGACTTTGTCCCATTTAAATCTTACCTGGTGAGTCTTTGCGCTGTATTCAACGCTGATGTTGGTGGGGTATTCGGGCGTTTTGTTAACGCTGTCGGATACCTTGTAGGTGTTCTTGCCGCTGTTTTCGATAACGGCGAACTCACCTCTGCCGCTTACCACAGTCTTGGGGTCACTCACGTTTACCCAGACTTTTTTGTTGGGCAGTTTAGCCTCTCCCGTAACAGCATTGAAATTCTCGCCGAGAGTTATGGTTTTAAGCTCATTGCAGTTCTCGAACATTTCACTCATATCTGTAACATTGCTCGTATCAAATCCGCCGAGATCCAGCGTTTCCAATGCTTTGCAATAGCGGAACATTCTGCCCATATCTGTTACTTTACTCGTAATAAACGTGCTTACATCAAGCTTGGTCAGCTTTTCGCAGCAGTTGAACATAAAGCTCATATCGGTAACACTGCCTGTATTAAAGCTGCTGATGTCAAGCGTATTAAGACTGGTACAGAAGCAGAACATAAAGCTCATATCTTTGACGCTGCTTGTGTTGAATGCACTCAGATCAAGCTCGGACAGTTTGGAACAATGATCGAACATAGAGCTCATATTGGTAACATTGCTTGTATCAAAATTGCTCACATCAAGTTTTGTCAGGCTTTTACAGTATTCAAACATACACTGCATATTGGTAACACTGCTCGTATTAAAGCTGCTCACATCAAGTTTTGTCAGGTTTTCACAGTGTGTAAACATATAAAACATACTTATTACTTGGCTCGTATCAAACCTGCTTAAATCAAGGTTGAGCAGATTGGTGCAGTAAAGAAACATATAGCTCATATCGGTAACACTGCTTGTATCAAAGCCGCTTATATCGAGTGTTGTCATACTTGTGCATTCCTTGAACATTTTACTCATATTTGTGACATGGCTGGTATCTGCCTTTGAAAGATCCATAGCCGTACAGTTTTTGAAATTATAGAACAGCTCGCTGCAGTCTTCGGGAAAAACGGTTCCCTCCAAAGCGATGATGGTCTTTACACAACTCTTGCTGCCGAAGTTCCTTATGGCATCAGCGTCTATTTCGCCCCTGAGGAACAGTAAGCCCGCAGTCGGTTCATAGGAATAACATCCTATCTCAGCCGCTGAAGCCTGCGCGGTAACGGTCTGCGCTATAACAGGCGCACCATAGCCGAACGTTCCTGCGACCATACACAGTGACATCACTGCTGCCAATAATTTTTTTGTCTGCATAAATATGTCTCCTTATCTTTTAGGTTGAATATGATAATATATATCAAAAGTATGATAACACATATAAACAGTGATGTCAATATATTCGATACAGTTTTTTCCACTGCCGCAGCCATCTGCATGACTCTCAAAACTTCTTCAAAATAAGTGTTGACATTAAAAATTTGTTTTGATACAATATAGATACTGTATGAAACTTCGATCGAATATACAGAACTTTTTCAGGAGGTATATTATGACAAAGGAAGAGCTTCATAAGTATGTAGAGGAAAGCAAAGGGAATGAGGGCAACATCTGCCAGATATGCGCTTTCAGGAACGGTGAGATGGTATACAGCGACAACTGGCGCGGTTTTCAGGCTGACAGTGTTGCGAATGTAATGTCGGTCACTAAGGGCGTGATGGCTTTGCTTACGGGTATCGCTGTCGATAAGGGGCTTATATCGGGAACCGACTGTAAAGTGATGGACTTCTTTCCCGACTACACCGTAAAACGCGGGGAAAAGACTATCTATGAGGTAACTCTTGAACATCTGCTGACAATGACTGCACCCTATAAGTATCGCTCCGAACCCTGGACTAAGGTCTGCACTTCTCCTGACTGGACAAAGGCTGCGCTCGATCTGCTGGGAGGAAAATCGGGTATAACAGGCGAATTCAAGTATGCGACACTGGGTATACAGATACTTGCAGGTGTCATCGAGAATGTATCGGGTATGAAGTGTATCGACTTTGCGAACAGGTATCTCTTTCTGCCTATGGATATCCCCGAACATAAGCTGCATGGTGACAGCAGCAAGGAAGATCAGTTCGATTTCCTGATGAATAAAGCCCCACGCATTAATGAATGGTACGCCGACCCGCAGGATACGGTGACAGCGGGATGGGGGCTGACACTTTCGGCACACGATATGGCTAAGATAGGGGATATGCTGATAAACGGCGGTGTATATCGTGATAAGCGCATCATCTCCGAAGAATGGACAGATCGTATGACTTCACCCAAATTGCAGTTGGGCGAGAGGTTCGGCAATATGCAGTACTGTTATCTGTGGTACAGACCCCACAAGGACAAGCCCGTATTCGCAGCCATTGGTGACGGCGGAAATATCATATACGCCGACCCCGAAAAGAGGATATCGGTGGGTATCACAGGCACGTTCAAGCCAAGAATATTCGACCGTGTGGAATTCATAGAGAAATATGTGATACCGACCGTTGAGGGTATATGACATCCGATATCACGAGAGTATATTTCCCGCATATATAACAACAGCAAGACCGCCCGCATCACATCGTGTGAAACGGGCGGTCATATCATATTCCGATATTATCAGCGGCTGAAAGATATGGGCTCATATACGGGATTATCTTCGGTGATGAGTACCACCTGCTGTTTTCAGCTCAAAGGGAACTAACCATAAATAGCCGTCTTTGTCGAGAAAGTTGTACTTCTCAACGCCGTCCCTGACATCAACGGATATACTTCCCGATAAAGTATGACCGTCAGAGTAGTTGAGGGTACCCGAATAGAGGAGGGCAGGCTGGTGCGTGAAACGGTGGAGATATATTTCGCAGTACTCAACAAGAACAACAACCGTCTGGCGATAAGGATACCCCTCGAACTGCCCGAAGTGACAGCCGACAGCGCCCGTATGCAGAGGGTATTCGTGAACCTGATATCAAATTCGCTCAAACACACCCATAACGGCACTATATTTATCAAAGCCGAAGAAGAGGACGGCGGGATAAAGGTCACAGTCAAAGATACGGGCTGCGGCATATCGGAAGAAGACCTGCCGCACATCTGGGAGAGGTACTGCAAAGGCAAACATTCGGAAACAGGAACGGGTCTTGGGCTGTTTATATGCAAATTCATAGTCGAATCTCACGGCGGAAAAATATGGGTCGAAAGCGAAGTCGGCAAAGGCACCTCATTCATGTTCACCCTGCCCGTCAGCCCATCGCAGTCTGTCTGAATCATTATATCACAAAATCTGGAAATTAGCAGGCGGTTTTGAGGATATATGGGATCGATGCGCTGATATATCGGTGCGTTTTGGTATATATAAGAACACGAAGAAAAAATAAAAAGATATCATCGGCAGTCCCGAAAGGAAACTGCCGATGACTTTTTATGTCCTTGAAACGTCTATTGAAGCAGGCATTAAAAGCGCATATATCGCGCTAACACCTTTCTATTTGAAATACCGGTCTATATACGTCATAAATCGATTTTAGCAACACGCACAACATTAAATGGGCGTTTTTGTGCGATATTTATCTTTGCAAAAAACAAAAGTCCAAAAAAAGTTACCACAAAATTTGAGATATGTGATATAATATGTAAAATATAGATCAGGCTATGCCAAACGTCACGCAAAACCATGCTGAACTGACGGGGACGGAGGATGAGCGTGCGTTTGGTCTGAGGTGAAAGGCGGTTACCTGCTGTTCGGATCATATATGATGATGGTTTTATGCAGTTGTGTCCTGTCATTTGGTTTGATCTGGTCGAAAACTATA
Source organism: uncultured Ruminococcus sp. (assembly GCF_946187255.1). Taxonomy (GTDB): domain Bacteria; phylum Bacillota; class Clostridia; order Oscillospirales; family Ruminococcaceae; genus Hominimerdicola. Next base: position 92 of record NZ_CAMHRZ010000049.1, on the reverse strand, counting down.
CTTATTTCATCGATGGGGACTGTGCTTTTGATTAATTTATATTGCATTCAACAATGTTTAAAGAGATCAAAATGGTAGATGTCAATTATAAT
>NZ_CAMHRZ010000048.1 GCF_946187255.1 uncultured Ruminococcus sp. | reverse complement strand
CATTTTTCAAGAGGAATTACTATAATTTGAACAAATAATTCAGCAAAGACACCGCAGTGAGAACGTGAGATTTCACACAAGTGAGTCCGGTGTAAATAATTATATTGCATCCGTGCGGATACGGCGAAAAATGTAAAGAAAGCGAGAAATCTTGTTCTTATAACCTTGATTTATATTTTAAAACGTGATATAATTATAATGTAGGCACTTTTTCGGAAACTTGTGAGATCAACGCATATAGAAACCGACAAATATATTGATATGAGGAGTTATTTAATGGATTATTGTTTTGAAGCCGACAACTGGGGGGCTTCGTTCAGCTTTCCTTGGGCAGCGGCAGGCAGGTATATCAAAAGCTGCTCCGAGATACAGATAAAGGTGCTGCTCTGTGCGCTTGCAGGCGGGCGGTTCACAAATTCTTCGGTACTGGCTGAAGCAGCCGGCTGTGATGAAGCGGATGTGGATGCAGCAGTGGAGTACTGGCAGTCTGTGGGTGTACTGCGTGTTAACGGTGAGATGAAGAGACCCGTAATATCAGCCAATGACCAGCCCCATGTCTTTTCGGGCAAGCAGGAGGCTGTTTCGCTGGTAGAGGCGGTAAAGCCTACACGCACGCCTGTCGAAAAGAAAGTCACTGTCAGGTATTCCCAGCGTGAGATGCACCAGAAGACCGAAAATGATGCGGCTCTCAAAAATCTGATAAATGAGATACAGTCATTGCAGTTCTCCATAAACGGCAGTGAGCTTGCAAAACTGATAGAGCTGTATGAGCTTTATAAATTCGATGCTGCCTCCATCATGCTGGCAGCGGATAACTGCCGTGCGGCAGGGAAGTGCAGTATAGCCTATCTTCATACAATGATGGTCAACTGGTATAACGAAGGCATAGTTTCCTACGCTGATGTTGAGAATGCCATCATAAGGTCTGCGGAGCGCAAAGCCTTTGAAAATAAGGTGCTAAAGCTGTTCGGCATGGAAAACAGACCTTCCAAAAAACAGCGGGCGTTTATAGAGGAATGGGAAAAGCAGGGGCAGAATACGGAGCTTATCGAGATAGCTTACAACAAATGCCTGGATATGAAAGGAAAGCTGAGTTTCAGCTACATAAACGCTATCCTTTCAAACTGGGCAGGCAGCGGGATAACTACTTCGGAGCAGGTGGAAAAAGCTGATGCAGACCACAGGAACAAGGTCAATGCTTCAAACGGCGGTGAAAAGTCATCCTACGATCTTGATGCGTATGAGAGCTTTGCAATGAACTACGACCTCAGTGATGCTGCCTGGAATAACAGAAAGGATGATAAGTGATGAAATATTCTCCTCATGCGATCGAAATGGCAGAAAGCATCCTCAGCGAACGCAGGAATGATGCCGAGAAACAGCATACTGAGAGGCTGCAGGAGATAGCGGAGAATGCCCCCGAGATTTACCGCATGAACAACGAAGCGCTGGGTCTTAACTATGCGCTTATCGGCAGTATCGGCAAAGGCGGTGAAAAGAAAAGCATATCGGAAAGCATCGCCGCCATAAGAGAACGCAACCTGACGATCAGGCACAATATCCGTGCAATGCTGGAAGCCTGCGGTTATCCCGGTGACTATCTGCAATACCACTATGTATGTGAAAAATGCCGTGATACGGGCTATCACGAGGGCGTGCGCTGTGACTGCATGAAGAAGCTGCTGAAATACTATACCACAGAGGAGATAAACGAAAGATGTTCCATAGAACTGCATGATTTCAGCGAATTCAGGGTGGAGCTTTACAGCAATGTCCCTTCCCCGGGCGGTGAGATACCCAGAGAAAAAATGAGGACACTGTTTGATTTTTGCAGGAAGTACGCTGAGCATTTCGATGAGAACTCAAGATCGCTGTTCTTTTTCGGGCGCACGGGACTTGGAAAGACTTTTCTGTCCTCATGCATAGCCAAGAAACTGATAGAGGATGACAGAAATGTGGTTTATGGTTCACTGCTGAAACTTCTGCGGCAGATCGAGGATGAACGCTTTCATCGTGCAAGCGGCGATACAACCGGCGTTCTGCTTGATGCCGACCTTGTGATACTGGATGATCTGGGTTCGGAATTTCAGACGCAGTTCACCGATGCGGTGATATACGAGATACTAAACGAACGTATCAACAACCGCAGACCCACGATAATATCCACTAATCTGACCACCAAGGAGCTTGACCGCAAATACAATGACAGGATAGTTTCGCGCATAACAGGATGTTTCATCCCCTGTGCATTCTTGGGCAGCGATGTCAGGCTCGAAAAAATGAAAAAGGGAATAGTATAAGAAAAGGAGATCTACAATTGAGAAGACTAAGGCTGTTTATCGATCAGCTGCTGGTACTTACTCTGTGCAGTGCCCCTGCCTTGTGGAAGCTGATCGCGCTGCCGACCGCTGTAAAGGTCGGTACTGTTATCCTGCTGGCGGTGATATATCTTTTGTATCTCATAATAGCGGGCGGAAGGCAGGACAAAAACAGCAAGCTGTCACGCATTGCAAAAGGTTCGTTCCTTATCGATGGTGCAGTGCTCTCGCTGTTTTTGCATACAGTCATCGTGGTGCTGCTCATCATATTCAGCGGACTAAATCCCTGGCGGCAGCTGGCGAATGCACTTTCGGGGTACGCCATCATCGCTTTTTCCGCATTTGTCGGTATAGTGAGACTGGTGATATCCTCACGGCAGGTAAAGATAATTAAGTACATTGCACTGTTCTTTACCTGGTACATCCCTGTGATCAATCTGATCGTGCTGCGGCTCATTTCCCGCGATGCGAAGAAGGAATTCAGATTTGAGCAGGCAAAGCAGGAACTGGATGATCTGCGTAAGGAAAACGAGATCTGCAAGACAAAGTACCCCATACTCATGGTACACGGCATATTTTTCCGCGACTGGCAGAAGTTCAATTACTGGGGCAGAGTACCCCGCGAGCTTGTGCGAAACGGTGCAGAGATATACTACGGCAATCAGCAGTCGGCAAACCTTATCTCGGTCAGCGCAGGCGAGCTCCGTGACCGTATCTTGGAGGTCATAAAGGAAACAGGTGCCGAAAAGCTGAATATCATAGCCCATTCAAAGGGCGGACTTGATTCACGCTATGCTATATCAAAGCTTGGTATGGACAAGTACGTTGCGAGCCTTGTAACGATAAATACTCCCCATTACGGCTGTAATTTTGTTGATGACATACTTTCAAAGGTCTCCGACGGACTGATGCAGTTCGTGGCGAAGAGGTACAACAAGCTGTTCACGGTGCTGGGTGATACCGCACCCGATTTTGAAAAAGGCATAAGGGAGCTTACCCATTCAAACTGTGCAAAGCTGGATACCGAGCTTCCCGACAGACCGGGAATATACTACAGGTCAGTCATGTCGGTGATGAAAAACGTGTTCTCCGCAGGCTTCCCGCTGAATGTGGGGTATATGTTCAACCGCAAGGACGGCACAGGTAATGACGGACTTGTGGTAAAGGAATCCGCACTGCGCGGTACCAATACCCTTTTTGTGGAACACAAGGGCAGTCGAGGACTGTCTCATGGTGATATGATCGATCTTTTCCGCGAGAATATCGACGGCTTCGATGTGCGCGAGTTCTATGTCGGTATAGTGAAAGATCTAAAGGAAAGAGGACTTTGATGTCCTTGAACGGAGGAAAGTAAAATGAACCCAATGGCAGTAGTAAAGCTGAAACCTCAGCTGGACAAATTCACGGAGAACCATCCCGGTATACCGCAGTTTCTTCACACAGCGGCAAGCGGTATGGAGGAAGACGGTTATGTACAGCTGAAAGTGACCAATGCGGCAGGACAGAAGATAGAAGCAAATATCAAGCTGACCGCCGATGATATCGAACTATTCGACTCGCTGCGAGAGATACTTTCGCAGGCGGCAGGCCGTTAAAAAATTACAGCGTTCCGTATGCTGCGGAACGCTGTTTTCATATCATTTCAGTTCTATCACCGTAACGCCGTCCTCACCTTCGCCGTATACACCTGGTCGGAAATGCTTTACCGACGGATGCCTGCGCAGATGGTTCCTCACCGCGTTTTTAAGTACTCCTGTACCAATGCCGTGAATAACGGTTATCATGCTGACACCCGACATAACGCAGTTGTCGATGAAGCTGTCCATTTCATGGATGCCCTCGTCGCTTGCATATCCGCGTATATCAAGCTCGGTGGAAAAGCGCCTTGTCATGCGGCTCTCAACGCCTTTGGTCGAAACTCCGCGAGACTTTTTCTTCTGCTGGGGAGTCTTTGCGGGCTGCTGCTTTTCAACAAGCCTCAGCTTTTTCACGTCTATCTTTGTTTTCATTATGCCCGCCTGAACAAAGCACATTCCCTTGTCATCGGGGGGAGTAACCACGATACCGTTGCGCTTGGTATCGGTTATCAGCACAGTATCACCCTTTTTCAGCGGTCTCGGCAGAACATAATCGTCATCGTTCTGCTGGGATACAGGATTTGCTTCCAGATACAGCTTATTCATCGTGGACTTCTGCTTCTGCTTGGCTTCAATGGCTTTCTGCGTAAATCCGCTCTTTTCCTTTTCCTTGCGAAGCTGATCCAGTTCATTTACCAGTGCCTGCGACTCTCTCTGAACACGGTTGACGATATCGCTAGCCTGACATCTTGCCCTTTCCAGTTCGGCCTCCTTTTCGTCATAGAATCTCTGACGCTGTTCTTCCAGCTCCTTTTTGAGCTTTTCAGCCTCAGCGCGGTATTTTTCAGCCAGTCGGTTGTTCTCTTCCAGCTGTATCCTAGCCCTTTCCAGGTTGTCTATGATAGTCTCAAATCTTCTGTTATCTTCGGAGATGAGCGATTTGGCGTAGTCGATTATTTCACCGTCAATGCCCAGATTTCTCGATATCGCGAAGGCATTTGACTTTCCGGGAGAACCTATCACCAGCTTGTAGGTGGGGCGCATGGTATTCACATCGAATTCGCAGGACGCATTTTCCACATCTGCGGTGTCCAGCGCATACATTTTTATCTCCTGGTAGTGGGTAGTGGTGACAACGGTCGCCCCCACCTGTCTCAGACGCTCAATTATAGCCACAGCCAGCGCAGCGCCCTCCACAGGGTCGGTGCCCGAACCAAGTTCGTCTATCAGTACAAGGCTCTCATGGTCTGCTTTTTCGAGGATATCCCTGACCTTTCCCATGTGTGAAGAGAAGGTGGAAAGGCTCTGCTCGATGGATTGTCTGTCACCGATATCCGCAAGGATATTTTTGTAAACCGACACCTTACACCCGTCGGATGCGGGGATCAGCAGTCCGCACATGGTCATAAGGGTAAGCAGACCGACTGTTTTCAGTGTTACTGTTTTACCGCCCGTATTCGGACCTGTGATGACAAGCACGTTGTAGTCGATACCCGAAGTGAAATTGATGGGTACCACCTTGTTCTCATCAATGAGAGGGTGTCTTGCCTTGTTCAGCACGATAACGCCGTCATCGGATATCTCGGGATCCACCGCACGCATTTTAGCGCCGAGATTTGCCTTCGAGAAATACAGATCCAGCTTGACCGCCGCATCATAGCTCGACTCGATCTGTGGCTGCATCAGCGCACATTCCTTTGAGAATTCGGTGAGTATGCGGTGTATCTCGTCCTGCTCCTTGCCCTGAAGTATGCGGATGTCATTATTTGCTTCCACCACCGATATGGGTTCGATAAACAGTGTGGAACCTGTTGCCGACGTGCCGTGTACAAGTCCGCCAACATTTCCCTTGAATTCGGTCTTTACGGGCACAACGAACCTGCCGTCACGCATAGTTACTATGCTTTCCTGCAGATACTTCTGAGTGGAGGGGGACTTTATCATCTTGTCCAGTGTCTCGCGTATTTTCAGCCCTGCCTTTGCTATCTTGTTTCTTATGGACCTCAGTTCGGGGCTTGCATCGTCCGAAAGGTTTTCGCTGTCGAGTATAGCCGTTTCAAGTCTCTGCCACAGCGATTTGTTCGGGAAAAGCTGTTCAAAGAGATAGGAAAGTGGAGTGTTCTTATCCTCCGCCTGATCGAACCAGCGGCAGAGCTCGTTCGTCTGCCCCAGTACCTTTTTTATCTCCAGCAGCTCCCCAAGTGAAAGCGTGCCGCCTGCCTTTGCCCTGTTAAGGCTGGCAGTGACGTTGTTAATGCTGTAAAATGCGGGTGTACCGTACTTTATGGACATATTCAGCGCACTTGCCGTCTTGCCCACCTCTGTCCTGACAGTGTACAGGTCTGAGGACGGCACCACCGCCAGCGCAGCCTGTTTGCTGTCCTTGCTTGAACAAAGTGCCGACAGCATTTCCAGCACTTTGTCAAGTTCAAGTATATCGTAATTTATATTATCATAGTTCATATTATGTAAGAAACCTCTTTCATACAGTTGTCTTTATTTAAGCATCTTATAAAAATCCAGTGACCCGAAGCTGTGTTTAAGGTGGTATTTAACGTATCTTTCCGTAAATTCATTCAGCTTTTTGGTATACCTCTCGCTGACTTTAAAATAGAATAACCGTTCATATTCCACCAGTGCGATAAAACGCACGATATGCAGAAGCTGTTTGTCCAGCACCATCATGTTGGTGCTTTCGGGATTTGTACAGCAATCCACGCATTCAAGTCTGTCCTCCAAAAAATTGAAGTACATTTTCTCGGCTTCATACTTATAGCAGAATGCGCAGCCCACCAGCTTCGGGCGCATACCTATCTCGCACAGCAGCCTGAACTCAAATACACATTTCAGCAGGTCGCTGTCCATTTTTCCCTCATCAAGAAAGTACAGCGAATTCAAAGCCAGCCTCAGCACCTCATTGCTCTCTTCACCCTCAGTGCCCGTGTAAATCAGCAGCTCGGAAAAATAGGATGCCAGCGCCACCTTTGCAGCGTCCAGTCTGATATTATAAAACAGCTTGACAGGCTCGCTGCTGTTGAGATAGCGGCTGACCTGTCCGTTTGCATTTTTCTTTTCTTCAAAGCATAGGGTCGAGTAGCTGAAAGCCTGCGTTGCAGAGGTAGTCTTGCTGCTTTTTTTTCCGCCCCTGACGTAAATGTAGATAACGCCCTGTTCGGCAGTAAGCACACATATCGACTTGCTTGATTCGCCGCTGTCGCTTTCCTTTAAAACAAGCCCTTTAAGGGTCGTCATCCTCATCATTCCTTTCAGCCCTCGCATATAAAAGATAGTCCTCGATCTTCCCACTTTTCCGGAATTTTTCCCATGCACTCATGCTATCCACCATCCTTTGAGAACATTATGTGCAAAATAAATATTTCTATAAGCGGAAAGATCTGCCTGTCAGGACAATCCGAAATTCTTGATCATACCCTCGCGGTTGCGCCAGCCCTCTTTGACCTTGACCCAGCACTGCAGGTTGACCTTGATCTGAAAGAATTCCTCCAGATCCTCACGGGCATCCTGACCTATCTTTCTCAGCATCGAACCGCCTTTGCCTATTATTATACCCTTGTGGGATTCTCTCTCGCAGAATATAGTTGCAGTGATATCCAGTATCGCTTCACCGTTCCTGTCCTCGCGTTCGCCCAGCTGTTCGATAGTGACAGCCACACCGTGAGGCACTTCGTCATTAAGGTTACGCAGTGCCTTTTCCCTTATCATCTCAGCCATTATCACCTTTTCGGGCTGATCGGTGAACTTGTCATCGGGGAAGAAATGGGGACCCTCAGCGGCGTTCTTGTCAAGGATATCCATTATGATATCAAGTCCGTCATTCTCGGTCACGCTTATGGGAACGACTTCCTCAAAATCATAAAGTGCGGAGTATTCAGCCAGCTTTGCGATCACATCCTCTTTGTTGTCAAGAAGATCGATCTTGTTCAGTGCAAGTATCACCTTGCTTCTTCCGCCCTTGAAGCTTTCGATCAGGCTCTTCTCGTTGTCGGATATCTTCTTGGTGCAGTCGCACATGAGTATTATCATGTCAACGCCGGTAATAGTCTCATTGACGGTATTCACCATGTGCTCGCTCAGCTTGTTCTTAGCCTTGTGCATACCGGGTGTATCCATAAACACATACTGTGTCTCACCCTTTGTAAGCACACCTGTTATCTTTGTTCTTGTGGTCTGGGGCTTGTCGCTGACAGCTGCCACCTTTTCGCCCACAAGCGCATTCAGCAGCGAGGATTTTCCCGCATTTGCTCTGCCTGCGATAGTTACAAATATATTCTTGCTCATTTACTTTCCCTTTACTTTCTTACTCATTATATCCCAGCAGAGATAATCTCCGTTATCGGTCTTCACCTTGTTGAAGGCGATCTCCCTGTATCCTCTGTTCAAATATATACTTTTTGCCGCTAGTGATGAGTCAAGGATTATCTCATCGTAAGTCCGGCTGATAATATCCTCAGCAAACGCAAGAAGTTCTCCGCCGTAACCCTGTCCCTGATATTCGGGCAGCACGAACAGCCTGCCGATATCATTTTCCTTGATCGACACTGTCCCGATCCTATTGCGCTCATCATCAACGTACAGGAAAGTCCTGCCGTTTTCGATATCATCTCTGATATTTTCATCACTGTGATGTTGCAGAAAAAACTGTACCGCCCCCGAAGGGTAGTATTTGGGATATATCCCGTTGATAGTATCCTGCGTTATGGACTTTACAAATTCAAAGTCACCCGCAGAAGCCTTGATGATGCCCATTCAGTGTCCCTCGATATTATCGGAAAAAGGTGCGGACTTGACCATCCTGCACAAACAGTTCCCGTTCTCATTTATTGAAAATCTCACACTTGAAATGCCTTTATCCTCATACACGAGGAAATAACTGCCTTCTGCGCCCATATAGCTTTCACTTACGTCCCTGTCGTTCTTGTCCGAAAAAGCCGCAGCGATATCTTCCACACCCATTGCGGAGGTGAATGTCACTTCGGAAACACATTCTACATGATTTCCGTTTCCTGTATTGCCTGTCCACGACTCGGCGTTTATGATATCGATATCGCTCACCGCCGCAGATAAAGTGCTTTGCAGCTTATCGGTCTGCCTGTCGGTGCTAATGTGGTTCACGCACATCCCGACTAACTCAAATAGTATATATATAACAATAAGTATAAACGGCAGCAGGATCAGTCCGATGCCTATTTTTTTCAAAGCTTTCATTTTTGTTTCTCCTTGCTGCTTCCTTTGTTTTCTGCCGAAAAGCACACGAAGACCCAGACGAACCACAGCGCCGCATACATAACAGCTGCCGCGATAAGCACAGGCATTTCCGCAAACTTATCAAATATCATGGGAAGCCGTTTCCCGAAAATGCACACAGCAACACCGACGGCAGCCATACAGAATACCAGTACAGCCCCCGCAGCACAGTCCTTTGCAGCCTTTGCATATTCCGACTTTTTTCCTTTGCTTGCAAGATCAACGGCGTTTTCCACAGCTGTATTGACACATTCCAGTGCCATAACACCGCCTATCGTCAGCAGCAGTGCCAGCAATTCATATCTGGTAACACCGCACAGCAAAGCTAGCCCCGTTACAGCACCCGCCGCACCGATGTGAAAGCGCATATTCCTCTGTGTCCTTATGCAGTGAAGTATACCGCATCCCGCGTAGGAGAAGCTCTTTACAAACTTTCGGAACTCAGTCCTTGTGCTCATGTTCCTCCACGAATGTTTCATCTCTGGATATACCCAGCTGTGCAAGGATAGCTTCTTCCTTTTCTCTCATTATGCGTTCCTGCAGGCTGCTTTCCTCGTGGTCATAGCCCAGCAGGTGGAGCATTGAATGTACTGTAAGGAAGCCTACCTCACGCTCCAGCGAATGACCGTATACCTGTGCCTGCCTTGTTGCCGTTTCAAGACTTATCACAATATCACCCAGAAGACTTGCACCTGTCTCATGGTCAACATCGTATACTCCGTCCTCACCGAGAGGGAAGCTGAGCACATCGGTAGGTCTGTCGATATTCCTGTGTTCCTTATTCAGCTCATGTATCTGAGCGTCATTCACGAATGATACAGATACCTCAGCATTCTTTTTGAAGCCTTCATATTCAAGTACCGCATGGCAGCAGCGTCTTACAAGCATCCTTATCCCTACGGGTATCTTTATCTCTGTCTGGTTATTTGTGATCATTACCTTAACCTTGCCCATTGTTCTTACCATTCCTTTTTGAATATTTTTCATACGCCAGGATTATATCCTGTACGAGCTTGTGACGGACAACATCCTTGTCCGAGAATCTGTTTATTTTGATATCTTCAACGTCTTTTAGTACGTTCATTGCCTGGATAAGTCCCGATCTTCTGTTATCGGGAAGATCTATTTGTGTGATATCGCCCGTTATGACGATCTTTGAATTGAAGCCCAGTCTTGTGAGGAACATCTTCATCTGTTCGTTGGTAGTGTTCTGTGCTTCGTCGAGGATTATGAAAGCATTGTCCAGCGTTCTTCCTCTCATATATGCCAGCGGAGCCACCTCGATACAGCCGCGTTCCTGCTGTCTTGCAAATGACTCGGGTCCCAGCATCTCAAAAAGTGCATCATAGAGCGGTCTCAGATACGGGTCTACCTTGTTTTGCAGGTCGCCGGGAAGAAAGCCCAGCTTTTCACCCGCTTCCACCGCAGGTCTTGTCAGTATTATCTTCTCGACCTCATGCGCCTTGAAAGCCTTTACCGCCATCGCCACCGCGAGATACGTCTTGCCTGTGCCCGCAGGACCTATGCCAAGAACTATGGTGTTCTTTCGGATGAAATCCACATACCTTTTCTGACCCAGAGTTTTAGGCTTGATTATCTTGCCCGTTATCGTGACACAGATGCCGTCGTCGCTCAGATTGTTGAGCTCATACTGCCTGCCCTCACGCACCAGTGCAAAAACGTAGCGTATCGTCTGTTCAGTCAGGCGTTCACCTTTGTTTATCATGGTTATCAGACCGTTGATAGCTTCACAGGCATTGAAAACGCCCTGCTCGTCACCCGTTACTTTGATGTCCTCGCCGCGGCCAAGCACAACGACGCCGTATTCCCTCTGTATGAGGTTGACATTTTCATCGTAGCTTCCGAACAAGCTGACCATTGTTTCCATGCTGTCAACACTGATTATTTTTTCTGCCATTTAACTACACTCCGTCATTTTACAATCTAAAAATTATTATAGCACATTTTTTAATTAAATGCAACAAAAAATATCAAATATTTTTGCTATCTTGCACATTTTTTTCTTGAATTGTTTTCGCATACAGAATTATAGTTGCACACAGAGAAAAACGCCTGTTTTAGGGCTGTTCGCTGAGTTATTCTCCGTCATCCCTACCTTCGTCAAGGTCCACGCTGTCGTTTATAATATTTCTCGGGATAAAGAAATCCCTCTCCTGGCAGATATCTCCGTATAACTCATAGGTCGCAGTCAGCTTCACTCCGCTGTCGGTAACTTCCTTTTTATAGTCTTTGCTAAGCATATCATATTCTCCGAGAAAATTCTTTTCATAGTCCTTCGCCTGCTTTTCTGTTCGGTCAAACGCTTCTTTTTCGGTCAGCTGCTGACTTCTGATGTCAAATTCGTTCAGGTGTATCTCCGTTATCCCGAAGGGCAGCATAAATCCGTTTATCTCGGGGAAATGACGTTCCTCGTTCTCGGTCTCGTACCATCCGTCGGGCAAACCGAAAAACAACGGTATATCAGCGCTGAATATGTTAAGGTACCTGAGATCGGTCTTCTCTCCCGTCAGGGACTTCACCTCGCAGTCAAAGGGCTGTTCAAACACCATTGTTCTCACAAAACTGCCGCGTATCTTACCTATACTTCGCACATACCGTGTATTCCGCGTGATCACTTCGCCCTCACTTGTCCATTCCGAACTTTCGCTGACCACCTTCCCGCTTACAACGATATCCCCCTTAGTCACACCGCTGCCGATGCATTTCATCAGCTGTCCGTCCAGCAGTTCGATATCCTCTATAACGCCGTCCTCACAAGCCACAAGATGACAAGGCATACCCACGTTGAAGCCTTTTTCTGCATCAATGCTCTCGATAACATCTATGGCTATCCCCGAACCTGTCCTTGTTATGCCCGCCCAAGCCACCTCATCGATCTTGCTTTTCAACGATCTTTCTTCCAGCACAAGGTCTATATCAGGGATATACGCACCGGGAGTTACACCGTCCTCTTTGAGTACGTCGGTTATCTTTCCGCGTATCTCGGGATCATCGGTATCTATCGTTATTGTGAGTATCACATTTGAGTAATAGGATATCATCAGCGCGGATAAAACAGCACCCGCTATCAGCCCCGATCTGTGCAGCAGCATATCGTATAATCTCAGCATCCCGCGAAATCTTGTGCGTTCAAACGTATAACCTTCTTTGCGGCACATTTTTTCAAATCTTCTGCTGTATTCAAAAGGGACTGTCATTACTACTATTTCCTCCGAACTTTTCAAGTCGGAATAAACCATCCTTTCGTTGATAAGCCCTCTGAAAAATCGGGAAAAGCTGCTGCCCGTCACTGTGTAATCAATACTTCCCAGAGTCATTTTCTGTCCTCCTTGAACTTCGTGATACAAGTCTTACCTGTTCGATCATCCCGCGTACCATAACACTGTTTTCCGAGAAAGAACTCAGCGTAAGCCCGCTGCCCCATATCTCGATCTCAAATCTTCCTGTCAGCAGACGCACACAAACCTCAGTGCATTCATATATCTGACGGCAGTTCTCTATCAAAGCACTTGTGTTGTCGTTTATCCTTATGTATGACTGCAAATAAAGCAGTTCCCTTGTTTTGCCGAAAAAACTCAGCGCGGGAATTTTAGCCATTGGACGTTCCCCCTTCCGTTACAGCTATTATATTACCGTTCTCGGCGGCATATACTTGTCATGGGAGGAGATAGAATGGCTGATAATAATATTTCCCGCAGAACAAAGGATATGTTTTTATGTATCCTGCTTACCGCTGCAGCAGCAGGCACTGCCGTATTCACAGGGGAGATCTCTGCGGGGGTAAGGGAAGCTGTACTGCGATGTGTGAATGTGCTCATCCCATCGCTGTTTGCGTTTATGGCGGTCTCGGATATGCTGATAAAAAGCGGAGGTCTGAGGATCATCTCAAAGTCTCTCAGACCCATAGCGCGTTATATATTCAACTGTCCCGAAGAACTGTTCATGGTATTTTTTATAAGCTCCGCAGCGGGCTATCCCTTGGGGATAAAGCTGCTTTCCGATATGCTTGAACGGGGTGAAACAGACACCCGCACCGCCGAAAAAGCCGCCTGCTTCTGTTACTGCGGAGGTCCCGCATTTTACAGCGGTGCTATAGGTCTCGCTGTATTCGACAACACAAGTGTGGGCAAACTTATATATGTATCCGTAATGTTTTCAAATATTATCATCGCTTTGCTTGTGTGCAGAACTTCAAAACTCAGTGTGATCAAAAAGCAAACACCCGCAAGTGATGGCAATATCCTCATAGATTCTGTGAAATCGGCAGGGAAGTCAATGGGCATGATATGCATGACAGTAGTATTATTTGCCGCATTGATGGCAATAGCGGATGCCAGCGGTCTGTTTGCATGGATACAGCACAGCTTCGGTCTTTCGGATAATGAGATGATACTTCTTCGGTCGGTGATAGAGATAACCTCGTTAACTGAACTCAAAGGCTGTCCTTTCGTGCTGCTTCCGCTTATAAGTGCGGTATGTTCCTTTGGCGGAGTATGCATAATAATGCAGCTGTACGCACTCAAAAACACAAAGCTCAGTATGTTAGTTTTCTGGAAGATCAGACTGCCGTCTGCGGTATTGTCTGCATTCGTATGCAGGCTGTTGCGACCTTACATTGTGGGAGATGCAGTGTGCGTTATATCAAATAATCAGCCATTGTTAAAAATAGACAATTTTGCCGCTTCGATATGTATGATATTGATGATTTTTCTACTGAATTACAAAAAAAGTCTAGTATTTTGTAAACGAGTGTGATATAATATATTTAACACAAAACTAATTATTGTAATCATTTTGCAAAGGAGTTGCATAGATAATGGCAAGGAAAAGTTTCTTCGGCAACAAGATCACACCGTCTTGCTCATATTGTAAATTCGGTAACCGTTCTAAGGAGGGCAATAAGGTGCTTTGCGAAAAGCAGGGTCTCGTAGATGCCGATTATGCCTGCAAAAAGTGGGACTACGACCCGATCAAGCGCGTTCCCAAAAAGCAGCTGAACATACCAAATCAGGAAGATGATATAATCTGATATCTAAGGCGGGATTATTCCCGCCTTTTTGTATGCCTGCGGGATTTTTGTCAATACTATCATTGTATGAAGATCTTGGGGTGAAGACATGAGAAGATTTTGGGAGCTGTTTACATCGGGTGTGTTCGGTGCAATGTGTTACGGCGGTATTGAAGTTGCAGAGCGAGGGTATTCCCATATTTCCATGGGAGTTCTCGGTGCGGCTGCAATGATGGTGATACATGAGCTCAACGGTGAAAGGCGGAAGGGAAGGATCGATATATTCAGCGCAGTGATGATCTCTGTGCTCTTTATAACTTCGGGCGAGCTGCTCGCGGGTGAGATACTCAATCGCCGCATGGGTATGAAGATTTGGAATTATCGCGGCATCCCGCTTAATTTCGACGGGCAGATCTGTCTTATGTATTCGGTAGTATGGCTGTTCCTTTCTCTTTTTGGCATAGCCGCCGATGAGCTTATCAGGCGGTTCATATTCCGTGAAGTACCGGCATCGGACGGACGATCGCGTCTGTGACCTGACTGCGGTGAAAAGAAATACAAAAACGCCATAGCACTTCCGGATATGATCGGGAATACTATGGCGTACTATTTTTTATAAGAATTCTGCGCTCATCAACGGGTATTTAGACCTCGTTGTTAAAATATACATCATACCATATAAGGAATGTGAAAACAGTCCATATCTTTCTGGAATAATCGTATTTTTCTGCGCGATGATCGTCCAGCAGTGCAACAAGTGCATCAGTGTTGAAGAACTTTTTCGCAACAGGCGAAGTGAAGCTCTCCTTGACGATATTGTAGTATTTGTCCTCTTTCAGCCAAACCCTTGTAGGTACGGGGAATCCCAGCTTTTTCTTGTTGGCTGTCTGAGGAGGACAAGCTTTTAGTGCGGCGATGCGCATTGCGTACTTGGTGTTCTCTTTAGTCACGCGGTATCTCGTGGGTATCTTCTCCGCCAGCTCCATGACCTTTCTGTCAAGGAAAGGTACTCTGAGTTCCAGCGAATGTGCCATAGACATCTTATCTGCTTTCAGCAGTATATCTCCCGTCATCCATAGATGGAGATCGAGATACTGCATCTGAGTCACCTGGTCGCGGTCGCGGACCTTGTCGTAGAAAGGCTTTGTTATCGCCATCGCATCGGGCGCGTTGGTCTTGATCTTCAGAATATTGCGGCGTTCCTTTTCGGAGAAGATATATGCATTGCCGATGAACCTTTCATCCAGATCCTTTGAGCCGCGTATGAGGTAATTCACGCCGAATTTATGCGGCAGCTTTTCCGCCACCGAACCTACGCCCTTACGGAGAGTTCTGGGCAGCTTGAAGTATGCAGCCATATCATCGGGATTGTGATAGATATTGTAACCTCCGAAAATCTCATCGGCACCCTCACCCGAAAGCACAGCCTTTACCTGTTTGCTTGCCAGCTGACATACAAAGAACAGTGCGATAGCCGCAGGGTCTGCAAGAGGTTCGTCCATGTGGTACTGTATCTTTTTCAAATTATCCCAGTATTCTTCAGGGGTGATGACCTTAGAGAAATTCTCCTTGCCGATATACTTGGAAAACTCCTTTGCATAGCCTATCTCGTTGTATTTTTCGTCTTCACCGAAGCCTACGGTGAAGGTCTTGTCAACATCGGCAACAGCCGCAACATAGCTTGAGTCCACGCCGCTGGAAAGGAAAGAGCCCACCTCAACATCTGCGAATTTATGCGCTTCAACAGAATTCTTGAAAGTGTCGGATATCCTGCTGACCCATTCTTCCAGGTCGGGACCGTTGTCCTCGTTGAACTTTATTTCCCAGTAACGGCGAACTTCCAGCTTGCCGTCCTTGAATTTTATGCAGTGAGCAGCGGGCAGCTTTTTAACGCCCTTGAAGAAAGTGTCCTCTGTGGGAGAGTACTGGAATGTCAGATAGGTCTCCAACACATCGGTGTTCAGTTCCTTTTTGAAATCGGGGTGATCGAGAAAGCTCTTTATCTCACTGCCCCACATAAAGGTGCCGCCCATCTGTGTGTAATAGAAGGGCTTGATACCGAAGAAATCTCTCGCGCCGAAAAGCTCGCCGTTATTCTTGTTGTATATCACGAAAGCGAACATACCGCGCAGCTTGTCGAGCAGTTTCTCACCCCATTCCTCATAGCCGTGTATAAGCACTTCGGAATCGGTGTTGGTATAGAAGCTGTGTCCCGCTGTGATAAGCTGTTCGCGCAGCTCTTTATAATTGTATATCTCACCGTTGAAAGTGAGCACCAGTGTTTTGTCCTCATTGAAAATAGGCTGACTGCCCACATCGCTGAGATCGATGATGGAAAGTCTGCGGAAGCCCATTGCGACATTGCTGTCAATATACTTGCCCTCCGAATCGGGACCGCGATGCTTGATCCTGTCCATCATCAAGCCGAGTATCTCCGAAGCATTATCAAGACTGTTCGTAAATCCTACGATACC
This sequence comes from uncultured Ruminococcus sp., assembly GCF_946187255.1. Classification (GTDB taxonomy): domain Bacteria; phylum Bacillota; class Clostridia; order Oscillospirales; family Ruminococcaceae; genus Hominimerdicola. Next base: position 329 of record NZ_CAMHRZ010000048.1, on the reverse strand, counting down.
ACACATAAATTATCCTCATTTCTGAATAGATTCAATATATCATTCTATATTATACACCCCATTTAATGGATTTGCAATAGTGATTTTGTAAAAATATACAAAGAACAATGTGCAAATTTGTTCAATTAGCAGTCAACATCTGATTTTTGGGGTACATTCCGATTATTTTTCTTAGGGCACTTGCAAAAACGGAGCAAATGGTGTATAATTGAAAAAGAATTATTTACGGGAGTGACAATATTGGGCAAGAAGGTACAAAAGAAGAAAAAGCGGTTCAGGCTGGATATAGCGATCATCATCGGCATACTGATAATGCTGATATCCTTTGG